>JACQBB010000028.1 GCA_016194625.1 Elusimicrobiota bacterium
CCAGCTCAAGGGCATCCCCGAGAAGGTCCGCGTGTACAAGGTCCGCCGCGAGACGCCGCTCGGCGTCGGCCAGGTCCCCGTCAAGCCCGCGCCCGCGCCGGCCTCCGGCTTCGCGCCGGGCGAGAAGGCGCGCCTGGTCGCGCCCGCCGGCGCGGCGCCGGCCGCGCCCGCTCCGGTCCCCGTCCCCGCCGGCGTCCTGCCCTCCACTTGGAAGAGGCTCGCCGCGCTCGCGATCGACGGGATCGTGTGCTCGGTGATCCTGAGCATGTTCAGCGGCGGCCATTCGGCGAAGGTCCGCGTGACCAAGAAGCTCGCCGCCCCTCCGGCGGCGGTGACCACGGACGCGAACGGCGCGACCGTCTCGGCCGGCGACGCCAAGCTGCGCTTCGACGACAAGGGCGTGCGCGGGCGCGCGGGCGACGTGAAGATCAACATCGACGAGTCGGGCGTGCACGTCGAGAAGGACGGCAAGGCCGCGAAGGGCCCGGTGCCGGTGTACGACGACAAGAAGGGCACGACGGTCTCGGTCGAGGGCTCCGACGACGAGGAGGACGACCGGGGCGGCAGCCGCTTCTGGAAGCACTCCGGCTTCGCCCTGGTGTGGTTCGTCTACAGCCTGGTGTTCTTGAAGATGCGCTCGGCGACGCCGGGCAAGCTCCTGATGAAGCTGAAGGTCGTCTCGATGGACGGCGCGGCGCTGAACAAGCACCAGCGTCTGATGCGCGCGGCGGTCTCCGTCTTCTCCGGTTACGCGCTGTTCCTCGGCTACTTCTGGGCGCTGTGGGAGCCGCAGAAGCGCGGCTGGCACGATCTGGTCGCCGGCACGCGGGTGGTCCCCGCCGAGTGACGGCTCCGCGGCGCTGGCTGCACTCCGCCGCGTTCGACCTGGGCTGGTTCGCCGCGCCGCCGCTCCTGGCGGCGCTCGCCGTGCTCCTGATCCCCGCCCTGCGCGCGCCGGAGACGCCGCCGTGGGGCTGGCTGGTGTTCGTGGTCTTCGTGGACGTGGGCCACGTGTACGCGTCCCTATGGCGCACGGTCTTCGATCCCGACGAGTGGGCGCGCCGCCGCGGCCTGTACCTGGCCCTGCCGCTCGTGCTCTGGTGCGCGGGCGCGGTCCTGTACATGTCCTCGCCGCTGGCCTTCTGGCGCGCTCTCGCCTACCTGGCGGTGTTCCACTTCGTGCGCCAGCAGTACGGCTTCATGCGCGCCTACGCGCAGGCCGAGGGGCCCAAGCCGGCCTGGGAGCGGCGCCTGGAGGCGGCCGCGGTGTACGCGACGATGCTGTACCCGCTCGTGTACTGGCACGCCGACCCGACGCGGCGCTTCTGGTGGTTCGTGCAGGGAGACTTCGTGGCCCTGCGCGGAGCGGCGGGGCCGTGGGCGGGCTGGCTGTACGCGGCCGTGCTCGGCGCCTTCGCCGTCCGCCAGGGCGTCCGCGTCCGCGCCGGCCTCGCCGTCTCCGCGGGGAAGCTCGCCGTCGTCGGCGCCACGGCGGTGGCCTGGTACGTGGGCATCGTCGCGACGAACTCGGATTTCGCCTTCACGCTGACGAACGTGGTCGCGCACGGAGTCCCTTATTACGCCCTGGTCTGGCTGTACGGCCGGCGCCGCTGGACGGGGAAGGATTGGCGCGCGTCCCTGCACGAGCCCGCGCTGGCGCTGGCCTTCGTGGGCCTGCTGCTCGCCTTCGCGTACCTGGAGGAAGGCGTCTGGGACCTGCTGGTCTGGAAGGAGCACGCCGCGCTGTTCTTCGGCGCGGCGCTGGACTGGTCGCCCTCGCCGGAGGCGTCCGCGGTCCTGATCCCGCTGCTGGCCCTGCCCCAGGCCGCGCATTACCTGAGCGACTCCTGGCTGTGGAAGTTCGACGGCTCCAATCCGGGCCTGAGCGAGGCGCTGTTCGGCTGGACGAAGCCCCCGGTAAGAGCGATAATCCCGGGACCCTCATGATCGAGAGCAAGTGCCCCGCCTGCGGCGCCGCCGCCGCCTTCTCGACCTCCATCGCGCTGTTCGCCGTCTGCCCGTTCTGCCGCTCGCTGGTGATGCGCAAGGACATGGACCTGGAGGCGCTGGGCAAGGTGGCCCAGCTCCAGCCCGACGGCACGCCGCTGCAGGTCGGCGCGCGCGGCAAGTACAAGGGCGCCCCGTTCACGGTGGTCGGCCGCGTGCAGATGCGCATGCCGGTCGGCTTCTGGAACGAGTGGGCGCTGATGTTCGAGGACGGCCGCCAGGGCTGGCTCGGCGAGGCGCAGGGCACTTACGCGGTGAGCTTCTACGTGAAGTCCGACGCCCCCGCCGACCACGCCGCCCTGGCCGAGGGCTCCAAGGTGGACCTGGCCGGCGAGACTTTCACGGTGCGCGACGCGTCCGAGGCGCGCTACGAGTCCGCCGAGGGAGAGCTCCCGTTCCGCCCGCCGCTCGGCCTGACCGAGACGGTCCCGTCGGTGGACCTGGTCGCCCCCGGCGGACGCTTCGCGACGATCGACTACTCCGAGAAGCCTCCGCTCGTCTTCGTCGGGGAGTATCAGGAGTTCGACGCGCTGGAGTTCACGAACCTCCGGAAGATCGAGGGCTGGGAGTGAGCGTCAAGTTCGACTGCCCCGCGTGCGGCGGCTCCCTGACCCTGCGGGCCGAAGGCGTCAGCGAATCCCTCGCCTGCCAGTACTGCGGCGCGGTGCTGGACGCGCGCGACCCGCGCCACAAGATCCTGGCGCGCTACCGCTCGAAGGTCGCCAACAAGCCCAAGATCCCCATCGGCGCGCGCGGCACGGTCCGCGGCGACAAGCTTGAGGTCGTCGGCTGGCAGCACCGCGCGGTGATGTACTCCGGCGTGGTGTACGGCTGGGACGAGTACCTGCTCTGGAACCCGTACAAGGGCTACCGCTGGCTGATCGAGTCCGACGGGCACTGGCTGCTGATGAAGACGGTGCAGGACGCGCCGAAGGAGCTCAAGGGGCTATGAGCGCCGACAAGCCGTTGAACTGCCCGAAGTGCGGCGCGCCGCTCGACCCGAACTCGGACATCGTGTCCGGGACGGTCGTCCACGTCTGCTCGGGCTGCTACGGCTCGTTCTACCGCAAGGCCGAACTCGCGGTGCCGCTGGACCTGTACGCGCCGAAGGCGTCCAAGCTCTCCTGCCCGGACTGCGGCAAGGGCATGGAGACCGGCTCGGTGTACGAGGGCCGCGTCGAGCTGGACCGCTGCAAGTCCTGCGGCGGCGTGTGGTTCGACGCGGGCGAGGTGGACGCGCTGCGCCGGCTGGCGGGCGTCGAGCGCGTCGCCCTGCTGCCCGGAGAGCTCGGTCCCGACGAGGGGCCCGTCGCCTCCGGCGCGCCCGCGGCCGCGAAGATCCCCGATTCGGTCAAGAAGAAGTCCCCCGCCGAGAAGCGCTCCTCGGACGAGCCGGCGGCGCGGCCCGTCGAGATGGAGGGACGCGAGCCGAAGAAGAAGCCGGCCGCCGCCGTGATCCTGGACGGCCGCCGCTACGCCCACTTCCAGACCAGCGTGCCGGTGACGACCGCGGTGCTGGGCGAGTTCCCGTGGGTCGCGAAGGTCGGCGACCAGGTCCAGATGAACGACTTCGTCGCCCCGCCGTACCTGCTCTCGCAGGAGCTCTCCGGCAAGGAGAGCGTGTGGACGCTCGGCGAGTACGTCGAGCCCGGCGAGGTCTGGTCGTCCTTCGGACTGACCGACTCGCCGCCGCCGCGGCGCGGCGTCGGCGCCGCGCAGCCGAACCCATGGAAGGACGGCCTGGGCGCCGTGCTCGCCGCGGCGGCCGTCGGTTCGGCGCTCGCGCTGGGACTGTTCCTCTTCAAGACGGCCAACGGCGCCGGGGCCGGCCGCACGGTCCTGGACACCTCGTTCTCCTTCGCCGCGACCGACCCCGAGAAGTCGCGCGTCACGCCCGTCTTCGAGGTGTCCGGGCCGACCGCGAACATCGAGGTCACGCTCGACACGAACGTGGACAACCACTGGGCCTACTTCGACCTGGCGCTGATCGAGGCGGACACCGACAAGGCGTACGACGTCGGCCAGGAGGTCTCGTACTACCACGGCTACGAGGACGGCGAGTCCTGGTCCGAGGGCGCCGCCTACGAGCGTGTGTACGTCCCGAGCGTGCCCGCCGGCAAGTACTACCTGCGCGTGGAGCCCGACGGCGACGCGTACCCGATCAGCCTGCACGCTCGCGTGCGCCGCGACGTGCCGCTGGCGCGCGTGCCCGTCCTGGCGATCGCCCTGCTGCTGCTGCCCGCGTTCGCCTGGTGGTTCCTGAAGGACAACTTCGAGAGCTCGCGCTGGATGGAGAGCGACCATCCCCCCGTGACGGCCGGCGACGACGATGACGACGGAGACGACGATTGAAGAAGTACTACCTCGCGTACGCGTTCTGCGTGACCGCGGCGTCCTGCTGGGCGACCTGGACCGGCTGGTGGTTCTCGCCGGTCGAGAAGGTCGAGCGCGTGCCGAAATCCGTGCGCGACAACCCCGGCTCGTACCGCTCGCACTACTCTTCTTACCACCGCTATTACGGAGGCAAATGATGATCCGCGACATCCTGGACCCGACGCACATCGCCGCGGCCGTGATCTATTCGTTCATCGGCCTGGGCGTCTTCATCGGCAGTTTCTACGTCTTCGACCGCGCGACGCCGTACGACCTGTGGCACGAGCTGGTCGGCAAGCAGAACCGCGCGCTGGCGACGGTGCTGGCGGGCGTGGCGGTCGCGATCGGCATGATCATCGCCGCCTCGATCCTCGGCTGAGCCGCGCGTGACGCTGGCGCTGTACGCGTCGCTGTTCCTGGTCTCCACCTGCGGGCTCGTCTACGAGCTGGTCGCGGGCGCGCTGGCCAGCTACCTGCTCGGCGACACGGTCCTGCAGTTCTCCACGGTCATCGGCGTGTACCTGTTCGCGATGGGCGTGGGCTCCTGGCTGTCGCGCTGGGTCGGGCGCGGCCTGCTCGCGCGCTTCGTGCAGGTCGAGGTGATGGTCGGGCTGATCGGCGGGTTCTCCTCGACGATCCTGTTCCTGGCCTTCGCCCACGCGGCGGGCTTCCGCGTGCTGCTGTACCTGGTCGTCGGCATCGTCGGCGCGCTGGTCGGCCTGGAGATCCCGCTGATGATGCGCATCCTGCGCGACCGCCTGGAGTTCAAGGACCTGGTCTCGCAGGTGCTGACGATGGACTACCTGGGCGCGCTGATCGCCTCGGTGCTGTTCCCGCTCCTGCTGGTGCCCAAGCTGGGCCTGCTGAACACGGCGCTGTTCTTCGGCCTGATCAACGTGGGCGTGGCGGCGGCGACGCTGGCGCTGTTCAAGGAGCAGATCCACGAGCGCACCGGCCTGCGCGCGCTGTGCGCGGTCGCCGCGGTGGCGCTGTCGCTGGGCCTGGTCTTCTCCAAGCAGATCGCGGCGAAGGCCGAGGGCGACATGTACGCCGACGAGGTCGTGTTCGCGCGCACGACGCGCTACCAGCGCATCGTGCTGACGCGCTGGAAGGACGACTGGCGCCTGTTCCTGAACGCGAACCTGCAGTTCTCCACGATGGACGAGTACCGCTATCACGAGGCGCTCGTCCACCCGGCGCTCTCGGCGGTGAAGGAGCCCCGGGAAGTCCTCATATTGGGCGGCGGCGACGGCCTGGCGGCGCGCGAGGTCCTGCGCGACGCGCGCGTCGGCCACGTCACGCTGGTGGACCTGGACCCGGACATGACGGGGCTGTTCGCGCACCACCCGGTGCTGTCCAAGCTGAACTCGCACTCGCTGACCGACCCGCGCGTGACGGTGGTCAACGCCGACGCGTTCCGCTGGCTGGAGCTCAACGACCGCCGCTTCGACGCGGCGATCGTGGACTTCCCCGACCCGTCGAACTACGCGGTCGGCAAGCTGTTCACCACGGCCTTCTACCGCCTGCTGCGCCGGCGCCTGTCGCCGGGCGCGGTCGTCTCCGTGCAGTGCACCTCGCCGCTGTTCGCGCGCGTCACCTACTGGACCGTGATCGCGACGATGGAGGACGCGGGCTTCAAGACCGCGCCGTACCACGCCTACGTCCCCTCGTTCGGCGAGTGGGGGTTCGCGATCGGCACGACGGCGCCGTACAAGGTCCCGGAGAAGTACCCCGCCGGCCTGCGCTACCTCACGCCGGACATCGCGCGCGGCATGTTCGACTTCCCCTCCGACATGTCGCGCGTGCCCGCCGAGCCGAACCGCCTCGACACGCAGGTGCTCGTGCAGAACTACGAGCGCGAATGGTCCCGGATCAATCACGGCGGCTGAGCCGCCGCCAGTTCCTCGGCGCGGCGTTGACCCTGGGCGCCGCGTCGGCGTTCTCCGGCTGTCGCCGGGCCGGCGAGGCGTTGGGCCTGTTCGACCGGACCATCCCCGGCGAGCTGCTCGGCCCGTCGCGCCTGCTCGGTCATCGCCTCCGCGAGGGCGGATTCCCCGCGCCGTCGTCCGAGGAAAGGGTCCCGGTGGCGATCGTCGGCGGCGGCATGGCCGGTCTCTCGGCCGGCTGGAAGCTCGTCCGTTCCGGCTTCAAGGACTTCGTCCTTCTCGAATTGGAGCACCGTCCCGCCGGCAACGCCGCTTGGGGCGAGAACGAGGTCTCCGCCTATCCGTGGGGCGCCCACTACCTCCCGGTCCCCGCGCCCGAGGCGCGCGCGGTGCGCGCACTGCTGACCGAGATGAAGGTGATGCTCGGGACCAAGAAGGACGGCTCCGGGGTCTACGACGAGCTGCAGCTGTGCGCCGCGCCCGAGGAGCGCAACTTCGTCGCCGGCGAGTGGCAGTCGGGCCTGTTCCCCCGCATCGGCGCGACGCCCGCGGACCTGGCCGAGCGCGACCGCTTCTTCAAGCGCATCGACGCCTTCCGCCGCCGCCGCGGCGCCGACGGGCGCCGGGCGTTCTGCATCCCGGTCGAGCTCAGCTCGCGCGACGCCGACCTGCTCGCTCTCGACTCTCTGTCGATGGAGGCGTGGCTGGCGCGCGAGGGCTTCTCCTCGCCGCGCCTGCGCTGGTTCGTGGAGTACGCCTGCCGCGACGACTTCGGCGCGACGCTCGCGCAGACCTCGGCCTGGGCGGGCATCCACTACTTCGCCGCGCGCCCCGAGGGCGCCGCCGACGAGTTGCTCGTCTGGCCCGAGGGCAACGGCCGCCTGGCCGCGCACCTGACCGCGGCGCTCGGCCCGCGCGTGCGCTCCGGCGCGCTCGCCTACGACGTCGCCCCCGACGGCGACGGCGTGCGCGTGGACTTCCTCGACGCCGCGACCGGCGCGACCCGGCGGATCCGCGCCCGACGCGCGATCGTCGCGATGCCGCGCTTCGTCGCGCGCCGCGTCGTCGCTCCCCTGCGCGCGGACAAGTCCTCGTTCGGGTTCGCGTACGCGCCGTGGCTGACCGCGAACCTGACCGTGGAGGACCCGCCCGAGGGCCGCGGCTCCGCCCCCGCCTGGGACAACGTGATCATGGACGGCGCGGGCCTGGGCTACGTGGACGCGCGCCATCAGCTGATGACGCTCGACCAGCGCCGCACCGTGTGGACCTACTACCGCCCCCTCACCGGCGACCCCGACGCCCAGCGCCGCGCCGCCCTCCCCAAGACCATCGGCGACTGGCGCGAGGAGGTCCTGGCCGACCTGGAGCGCGGCCACCCGGGGCTGCGCCCGCACGTGTCGCGCCTCGACGCCTGGGTGTGGGGCCACGGCATGATCATGCCGAAGGTCGGCTTCCTGTGGGGCTCGTCGGAGCGCCGCGACGCCGCCAAGCCGCGCGGACCGATCCATTTCGCCCACTCGGACCTGTCGGGCGTCTCGCTGTTCGAGGAAGCCAACTACCGCGGCGTCCACGCAGCCGAGGCCGTGATGGCCTCTCTCGGCCATCCGTTCGCGACGAGCCTTTAAGGCAGGAACTTCAGCGACTTCTCGTCGAACAGCGGCTCGTCCTGGCCGATGAACACCATCGCGAAGCGCTTCGGGTTCTCGGCGGCGTGGTACTCGAAGTAGGACTGCGAGTCGAAGTCCATGCCGTATTCGCCGCAGGGCAGGTCGGGGATGTCGCCGCCGGCGGCCTCGACGAGCTTCTCCTCGTC
>JACQBB010000029.1 GCA_016194625.1 Elusimicrobiota bacterium
CTTGCCGGGCTTGTTCTCGAGCACGGCCTTGTCGACGATGAGGTCGCCGGTGGCGGCGAGCTCGACCTTCGCGCGCCACAGGGGCTGCGGCGCGGGGCCGGCGATCACGTCGCCGGCGACGGTGTAGTTGGAGCCGTGGCAGGGGCACTTGAAGCGGTTCTGGTCGCCCCACCAGTTCGGCGTGCAGCCGAGGTGCGTGCAGCGCGCCCACAGCGCGTAGAAGCCGGTCGGCGTGCGCACGATCCACACGCGCTGCTCGTTGAGCCACTTCGTCGAGACGCCCAGGTCGTAGGCCGACGCCGGGCCCGCGTTGAACTTCTGCGAGGGCTCGTAGATGACGTTCGGGAACATGAAGCGCGCGCCGGCGGCCGCGGTCGCGGCGAAGAAGGCGGCGAGGGCGCTCCAGCCCATCCACAGGAAGTCTCCGCGCGTCATGGCCGCGGCGGGAGCCGGCTTGGCCGGGGCGGCCGCGGGAGCGGGAGCGGCGGGGGTCGGGTTCTTGGCGGGTTCGGTCATCTTTTCTCGGGATTACTGAGGTTAGTTTCGAGGAATCGAATGCGCGCGGCGTGAGAAGATAGCAATCCTAAAAAGGAAGTGTCAAACGGCGTCACTTCGGCTCTTTCGTTGCGAAGGCCGCGCGGGCGAGCACCCACTCGGCGAAGCCGTCGTGGGGCATCAGCGTGGCGCCGTCCCAGGCGTAGGTCAAGCCTTCGAGGTCCTTCGGGAGCTTGCCCTCGATGCCGCCGCGCGCGATCAGGACGGGGACGACGATCGTCCTCCCCCCCGCCGCCCCGGCCGCGACCAGGCGGCGCAGCGCCCCGACCGACGACGCGCGCACGTTCGGCGCCGCGTCGTCGCGCAGGACCGCGCCGAACGCCGCGCGGAAGTCGCCGCCGCGCCGCACGGCGGCCGCGTGGACGGCGAGCGTCGCCTGCCACGCCGGCAGCGCCGCGTCGTCGACCGGGCCGTGGGCGACGAGCACGACGGTCTCGGTCTTCGGGTCGCGGCTCAGCGCCTTCGCGCGCTCCAGCAGGATGCGGGAGACGAGGGCGTCGTCGTCGAGCGCCGGCGTCAGCATCACCGGCAGGCGCGTCTTCACGCGCTCCAGCGAGAACATGTGGTGGTGCGCCATCCCCGCGTGGCCCTGATGGGCGGCCATCATCCGCTCGGCGCCCCGGCGCAGGACCTCCGAGGGCTTGTCGGCCAGGTCCAGGACGTAGCGCGTCTGGTCGAGCACCTCGGAGCGCGAGTGCACGAACAAAGGCACCGCGACGACGCGCGTGACGCCGCGCTTCTCGAGCGCGTCCAGTCCGGCCTGCAGGGTCTTCGGGTCGGCCATGCCGAGCGCGACCTCGGTCGGCGCCTTCGCGTCCACCGCGTCGCGCAGCGCGCGGACCTCGGCGTCCCAGGACGGGTCGCCGCCGTGGGCGAGGAGGAGGATGCCCAGGACGACGCCGTTCATCGCGGCCGGTCCGAGTGCTTCAGGCTGAGCTCATGCGCGCTCGACAGCGACTTCGCCCACGCGTCGAACTCCTCCGCCTTCGCCTCGACGATGCGGCGCGCCGCGGCCATCGCCTCCGCGCGCGAGGAGACGTTCTTGGCGACGATCGACTCCAGGTCCTCCAGGCGGTACAGGAACACGCCGTCGAGCCCGTGCACGGACTCCTCGATGTCGCGCGGCATCGCGATGTCGATCAGGAACAGAGAGCGCCCGCCGCGCGCGCGCGACGCGCTCTTGACGATCGCGTGCGTGAGCACCGCCGTCGGCGCGCCGGTCGAGGAGATCACCACGTCGGCCTGCGCGAGCGCCGCCGGGAACTCCTCCCACTTGACCGCCTCGCCGTGGAAGCGCGCGGCCAGCGTGTAGGCGCGCTCCCAGGTGCGGTTGGCGACCGTCAGGCGGCCGACGCCGCGCGCGACCAGGTGCTTGGCGGCCAGCTCGGCCATCGCGCCGGCGCCCAGGATCAGCGCCGACTTCCCCTCCAGCCTGCCGAAGATGCTCTCCGCCAGCTGGACCGCGACCGACGGCACCGACATCGAGCCCGCCGAGATCGCCGTGTCGGTGCGCGCCTTCTTGCCGACGTACAGCGCGCGCTGGAACAGCACGTTGAGGCGCTTGCCGGTCATGCCGGCGCCCTTCGCGGCCTCGTAGCCGGCCTTCACCTGGCCCAGGATCTCGGTCTCGCCGACGACGAGCGAGTCCAGGCCCGACGCGACGGAGAACAGGTGCAGGACCGCGTCCAGGTCCTCGCGCCGCTCGGCCTCGCGGGCCACGTCCGCGCCCGCCAGGTCCGAGAGCGCGTACAGCACCGCCGCGGCGTCGGGCGCGGAGCCCGGGCGGCCGGCGGCGTAGAGCTCGAAGCGGTTGCAGGTCGAGACGGCCACGGCCTCGGACACGCCGCGCGCCTTGAGCTCGGCCAGCACGCGCTCGACCGGGACCGCCGCGAGCGCCTCGCGCGCCGGCGCGGCCGACGAGCGGTGGCTCCAGCTCAGCGACAGGAGCTTCACCGCGGGCCGCCCATGTACGAGTGCTTGCCGCTGAGGACCTCGGCGCCGAAGAAGGTGACCAGCACGGACGCGAAGCCCAGCAGGGAGAGGTAGACGGGGCGGCGGCCGCGGCGGCCCGCGCCGTAGCGCAGCCACAGGAACGCCCCGTACACCGCCGCGGTGACCAGGGCGAGGATGAGCTTGGGGTCGTTGGTCCACACCTTGCCCCAGTCGATGTACGCCCAGACGAAGCCCATGACCAGTCCCACGGCCAGGAACGGGTACGACCACGCGATCGTCCGGCCGTTCAGCGCGTCCAGCTCGTCGAGCGACGGGAGGCGGTAGCACAGCTCGGTGGGCTTGCGCGACTTGATCTGGGATTCCTGGATGAGGAGCGCGACGCCCACGCCGGCCGCGTTGGCGAACGCCGCGTACGCGGTCATCAGCAGCATCGGGTGGATGTTCAGCCAGTACGAGCGCAGCGGCTGGGCCAGCGGCGCGACGCCGGGGTCGGCGAACACCACGGCCAGGCCGAGCGCGCCCGCCGCCCACGGCAGGACGAACGCGCCCAGGATGCCGAGGCGGTTCTGTCCCTCGACGAGGAAGAACCACCCCGCCAGCGCCAGCGACATGTACGACAGCGCGCCGTAGAACGAGGTCACCGGCAGGAAGAAGCGGTTCTCCGCGTAGCCCCAGAAGGCGGCGAGGTGCAGGAGGAAGGAGACCGCGTGCAGGACCAGGCCGAGGCCCAGCAAGGTCAGCATCGCGCGGCTGGCGCGCGGGTCCTTCGAGAACAGGTAGCCGAAGGCGGCGAAGGTCGCCGCGGTGTAGAAGAGGAAGGCGCCCCACGCCAGGACGGTCTGTGCGGTCATCGTTGCGCGGATTCTACCATTTCCCGCCGCGGACTAAGGATAGCCGCGCCCGCGGCCCGAGTCCAGGAAACTCTTGCTGACGCCTAATCCCCGGACCAGGGGTTGAAGCTGCCGCCGCGGATCGGGGCCTCGGCGCACAGCTTCTCGAACAGCGCGAGCTGGGCCTTCGTCGCGCCGTCCTTCTTCAGGCTCTCCAGAGTGGTGTAGTAGGCCATGTTGTACTCGGTCTGCGACCACGGCCGTCCTTTGTAGGACGCCACGGACGCGGCCGCGCCGCGCACGCGCTCCTCGGCGAGCTTGGGCTTGCGTCCGCGCCGCTTGGCCGCGCCGGCGGCGAGCGTCCCGCCGAACAGCATCTCCCAGCCGCCCTGCGGGACGGCGCCCTGCCAGCCCTCGGGGAGGTTCACGGCGCTCGGCGCCGCGCCCGCGTGGGAGATCGCGTAGGCGAGCGTCCCGTACACCGCGGCGACCGCGGCGATCAGCCCCAGTCCGATCAGGACGTCCTTGAGGCGCTGGTACGGGGTCGGGACGGCCTCGACGCCGGTCCCGGCGTCCACGGACTTCAGCTCGCGGCCCTTCTCGCCGCGCAGGACGTAGTGCAGGCGCGCGGGACCGCCGTCCTCGGGGAAGCGGGCCTCCAGCGACAGCGAGCGCGCCTCGGGGCCGGACTTCTCGACGACGTCCATCGGGGTCACCTTGAGCGCCTCGGGGACGAGGGAGGCCGGGACGCCCGCGAACAGCCGGCGGGGCCCCTCGTCCTTCGCGTCGTACGCGTCCAGCTGGGTCTCGGAGACCATCGTCCGGCGGACCTTCACCGACCAGGCGTTCGGGCCCTTGAAGTCGCTCTGCCGCGGCGAGACGAAGCGGAAGGTCCAGTCCTCCCCCCACGCGCGCGGAGACAGGGACGCGCCGGTCAGGCGCAGGTTCTCCGGGTCGAACCCGGCCTTCGCGGCGAGCTCCTTCACCGCGGCCAGCCCCTCCTGATAGACGTAGGTCGAGAAGCCGTCGATCGGGCTGGCCTTCGAGACCAGTCCGCGCAGGCTCAGCGCCGCCACGGACTCGACGGCGGTCTCGCCGGAGCGGGCGTTGACGGAGACGATGCCGCCCTTGTCGTCGTAGAAGCGGTACCACAGGTCCTTGTCGCCGGTGACCGCCTCGGCGCGGTAGTCGAGCGAGACGCTCACGCGGGAGCCCAGCGCGGGGCCGGCGCGGCGGGCCGCGTCCAACGCGGTCTCGGGCGTCAGGCGGACGCCGCGGCCGAAGTAGTAGGCGTCGAGCGGCGCGGCGAGCTTGCCCTTGGGCGCCGGGGCGCCGTCGTACACGGAGACGCGCGCGTCGGCCTCGCCGCCCATGAAGGTCTTGAAGTCCACGTAGACCATCGCGTTCCCGCCGTCCTTGCCGGGGACCGTGAACGCGTAATGCCACAGCGCGCCGCCGGAGACGGGCATCGCCGCCGTCGCCTCGACGAAGCGCACCGACTCCGCGGAGGCGCCGCGCGCGGCGGCGGCCTCGACGGCGGCCTTCAGGGCCCGCGCGTAGCCGGTCGCGGGATCCGGGAGGACGGCGCGCGTCCCGAGGGAGGCGACGACGCCTCCCGCGTGCGCTCCCAGGTATCCCGCCGCGACGGCGAAAGCGACCACGCCGGCGCCCGCGGCCCAGCGCCGCCAGCGCGGCGCGGCCGGAGCGACCTCGGCGGAGACGCGGTACTTCGCGACGTCGGCGACGTCGGCGATGGCGGGCAGCTCCTCGGGGAGGAGGCCGGAGGCCTTCGCGGCCTGCAGGGAAGCCACGCCGTCGAAGGTCACGACCAGGTCCTTGCCCGAGAGGCGGTCGTCGTTGCCGCCGTACGGGTGGAAGCTGTGCTCCACGGTCACGCCCACGGCGCCCGGCAGGGCCGAGAACCGGGCCGCATAGCCGGCCTCCAGCTTGGCGTACTCGGCGGCGAGGGCCTTCTTCGTCATCTCGGCGCGGACCTGATAGAGCTTCACGTCGCGCACGCCGTCGATCGCCGGCAGGGTCTTCGGGAGCGAGGCGAGGGCCGCGTGATAAGAGGACAGGTCGTCGAAGTACACCGTGGCGATCTTGCCCTCGGAGTCGTTCAAGGTGCCGCCGTAGAAGAAATCGTAGTCCTCGATCCTCACGCCGACGGCGCCGGGGGTCTTGGCGAGGGCGGCGGAGTGCGCGGCCTCCAGCGCGGCGTACGCCGCGGCCAGAGCCTTCGGTTCGACCTCGGGGACGACCTCGTAGCGGGCGACGTCCTTGATCCCGGCCAGCGCCGGGAGCTCCGTCGGCAGGGTCCCGCGGCCCGCCTCGAACGCGGCGACGTCCTTGAAGACGACGCGGAGGCGCTTGCCCTCGGTGTCGTTGAGGGTCCCGCCGTAATAGAAATCGTGGTCCTCGACCTTCACCGCGACGACGCCGGGGACGGCGCTCAGCCGCGCGGCGTGCTCGGCCTCGAGGGCCGCGTAGCGGGACTTCAGGTCGTCGCCCTTCTTGCTGAAAGGCCCCCAGGCCAGGAAGCCGCCGAACAGCGCGCCGCCCTCGAACAGGTCGCGGCCCAGGCCCTGGATGTGCTCCTCGCCCATCCGGACGATGTCGCCGATCGCGTGGAACATCGCCCAGTAGCCGACCGCCGCCGCCGCGACGATCGCGACGATCGCGGTCAGGTGGAGCGCCGCTTCGGCGGAGTCGCCCTTCGCGGAGCCGGACGGGCCGCGCGGCTTGGACGCGACCGACATCAGGACCTCGCGGGTCGTCGCCGGCCCCTTGCCCGACAGGACCCACAGGTTCGACGCCGTCGGGTCGCCGGTGCGGCCGACCGACAGGGTGAGCGCGCCGGGCACGCCCTTCTCCATGTTGCGGTCGGTCATGTTGCCGGTCGCCGGGACGTCGCGTCCGGAGAGGCGGGCGCCGAGACGCGTCAGCCACGAGGCCTTCTTGGCGTGGCGCGGCGCGTAGGCGTTGTCGCCGATCGCGAGGACGTCCGACGCCTTCGCGCCGAGGGCCTTGGCGATGAACTCCGCGGCCGGGGCCTTGGTGACGATCGAGAAGTTGATGTACGGCGGGTTCGCCGGGTCCTTGGCGAAGCGCGGGCTGACCTCCACGCTCATGCCGCGCGCGGCCAGCTCCTCCTGCAGGATCTCGCCGGCCTTGACCACCGACTCCTTGCTGGAGCCGACCTTCAGCATCATCGCGTAGCCGTAGGTGCCCCACGACTCGGCGGGGTTGTTGTTGGTCTCGGAGGGCTGGTGCTGCTCGGTGCCGGCCTCGGCCAGGCGGGCCTTCGTCGCGGCCGCGGCCTCGGCGACCTTCGCCTTCAGGTCGTCGGCCAGCGCCGGGACCTCGAACACGCGCACCGGCTCGCCCGAGGCGTCGTAGCGGTACACGCGGCCGCCGGAGTTGGCCGCCACGTACATGCCCGCGCGCAGCTCGACGGGCAGGGTCGCCAGCGACTCGAACACGGTGAGCTGGTGCGCGCGCTTCTCGTCGCCGCGGTCGGAGATGACGGCGAAGTCCTTGCCGGCGGCGCGGACCGCGCGCACGGCCTCGACCATGTCCTCGGGGAGGACCTGGTTGTAGCCGGCCAGCGTGTCGTCGTAGTCGGACAGGACGACGCGGCGGTCGGCGGCGGAGGCGATCAGCTTCTGGGAGAGCGCCGGACCCGCGATCGGCAGGCTGTACAGCGCGCCGGTCAACGCGGCGACGCTCTTAAGAAGGAAGCGGTGCAGCTGGTAGGACGCGCGGGAGGCGACGACCTTCCCCTCGGCGGGGGCCGGGGCGCCCGGGACGGACGGCTTCGTCTCGGCCGGGGCGGAGGCCGCGGAGTAGGAGCCGAGCGCCGGGGCGCCGGCGGACTCGGCGCCGAGGGTCGCGGCCAGGTCGCCGGCGCCGGACGAGCGCGCGCCGGTGAGGACGTCCTCGATCTCGCGGCCCGCGGTCGCGGCGCCGGCGGCCGAGGTCTCGGGCTTGGCGGCGGCCTCCAGGTGCGGGGCCAAGGCCTTCGCCATCGCCGGGATCGAAGCCGCGCGCGCGGGCGCGGCCGCGAGCGCCGGCGCGGCGGCGGGGACCGCCGCCGCGGGCGCCGCAAAAGCCGACGGCGCCGTCAGCGACGGCGCCGTCAACGACGGAGCGGAGAGCGCGGACCCCGGAAGGGTCAGCGCGGGCGCCGCGCCGGGGAGTCCCGGGACGGCCCGGACGCCTTCGACGGGGACCCCGCGTCCGACCACCTGCGCGAAGAGCCTCGGGGCCTCGAGCCCCGGCGAGAGGACGACGATGGAAACGGCGAGGAGCGTCGCGAGCGAGCTGCGCAGGCGTCTGGCCATACGGGTCATTGATTCTCCGTGGGTGGTTCGGCGTCTCCTTACATGGTATCAGCCGCGGCTCCGCGCGCCCTGGGCCGAACGGGAAGGGCGCGGCGGATTACGGCCTAGGTCTTTGGTCCTAGGCGCTTCTGGGCCTTCCGGCCCTTCGATGGGTCCTATGGTCCCGCTAGACTAGGACCACGGACCTAACCCCTCCGGAGGCAACGATGAAGACCCCGACCCTCGTCCTGACCGCGATCCTGACGCTGCTGAGCGCCTCCGCCCGCGCCCAGTTCTGCTCGCTGGGAGAGACGGTCCGGCACATCGTCATCTGCAAGCCGTCGATCTCGATGGCCGAGTGCCGCGACGAGGCGCAGAAGGTCGGCTGCTCCGTGGTCCGCGAAGTGCCGCTGATCCACGCGGTCGTGGTCCGCGTCCCCGCGACCCGCATGTTCGCCCTCACGGCCAAGCTCCGGACGGCGCCGAAGGTCGAGCGCATCGACGAGGACCGCAAGGTGCGCTGGGTCCGCAACCTCCCCTCCTTCGATCCGGCGTCCCCGGACCTGTCCGACCTGACCAAGAAGCTGAAGCAGCTCCCGGCGCTGCCGGCCGCGGCGAAAGGCCCGCAGATCCCGTGGGGCGTGCAGCGCGTCGGCGCGCCGCTGGCCTGGGCCCGCACCCAGGGCGACGGCGCCGCGGTCGCCGTCATCGACACCGGCATCGACGCGACCCATCCCGACCTGGCCGGCCAGGTCGTCGGCGGCGTCAACGTGACCGACCCCGCGCGTCCCGACGCCTGGGCCGACGACGAGGGCCACGGCACGCACGTCGCCGGCACCATCGCGGGCAAGGGCCTGAACGGCGGGCTGGCCGGCGTCGCCCCCCGCGCCAAGCTCTACGCGGTCAAGGTCCTGGACAAGGACGGCAACGGCAACTACTCCGACGTCATCGCCGGCATCCAGTGGGCGATGGACCACGGCATCAAGATCGCGAACATGAGCCTGGGCGCCGACGAGGGCTCCGAGCCCCTGCACCGCGCGGTCCAGGCGGCGCTGGCCAAGGGCCTGCTCATCGTCGCCGCGGCCGGCAACACCGGCGGCTCCGTCGGCTACCCCGGAGCGTACCCGGAGACCGTCGCCGTCGCGGCGGCAGACTCCTCCGACCACGTCGCCCCGTTCTCCAGCCGCGGCCCCGAGGTCACCTACATCGCCCCGGGCGTGGACATCCTCTCCACCAAGATGGGCGGCGGCTCGCTGACCCTCTCCGGGACCTCGATGGCCTCGCCGCACGTGGCCGGCATGGCGGCGCTGGCCTACGCGGCCGGCGTGCGCGGCCCGGCCGCCCTGCGCTCCGTGCTGGACCGCTCCTCCCGCCCCATCGCCGGCCTCACGCCGGACCTCGAGGGCCACGGGATGCCCATCGGCTCCGACATGCTCGCGGGCCTGCCGCACCGCACCGACGGGATCGGCGGCGGGCCCACGCTCGCCATGGCCTCGGCGCGCTGAGGACGCGGACCCTTTAGACGGGCGTCGGACTCTTCCTGCCTAACCCCGGCGGCATCACCTGCAGGCGGTTGACGTTGACGTGGCGCGGCAGGGTCGCGGCCCAGTACACCGTCTCGGCCACGTCGTCGGCCGACAGCGGCCGGATCCCCTCGTAGGGCTTCCTCGCCTTGGCCGCGTCGCCGTGGAAGCGCACCAGCGAGAACTCGGTCTCCGCCAGCCCCGGCTCGATGTCGGTCACGCGCACGTTGGAGCCGAGCAGGTCGGCGCGCAGGTTCAGCGCGAACTGCTGGACGAAGGCCTTCGTCGCGCCGTAGGCGTTGCCGCCTGGGTACGGGAAGTCGGCCGCCACCGAGCCCAGCGTGACCACGTGGCCGCGGTCGCGCGCGACCATACCGGGCAGGAAGGCGCGGACAGTATAAAGGAGGCCGTTGATGTTGGTGGCGACCATCTCCTCCCAGTCCCTCAGGTCGGCCCTCTGCGCCGGTTCCAGTCCCAGCGCCAGCCCGGCGTTGGCGACGAGCACGTCCACGGCCGCGAAGTCCTGGGGCAGGCCCTTGGCCAGAGCCTCGGTCGCCTTGCGGTCGCGCGCGTCGCAGACGGCGGCGTGACAGCGCGCCCCGAGCTCCTTCTTCAGCGCCTTCAGGCGGTCGGCGCGGCGCCCGGTGACGACGACCTTCGCGCCCTCGGCGGCGAAGCGCCGGGCCACGGCGGCGCCGAAGCCGGAGGTCGCGCCGGTCACCAGCAGGGTCATCTTCGCGGGGTCGAGTCGTTCCATGCGCGCATTCTAGCGAAAAGTTAGAATGTCCGCATGGTGAACATGAACGCCGTCTACGCCGGAGACCTGCACTGCCGCCTGACGCACGGGCCCTCGGGTTCGACCATCGAGACCGACGCGCCCAAGGACAACATGGGCCGCGGCGAGTGCTTCTCCCCCACCGACATGGTCGGCGCGGCGCTGGCCGCGTGCATCCTCACCACGATGGCGATCGTCGCCAAGCGCGACGGCGTCCCGTTCGAGGGCGCCAAGGCGGAGGTGGGCAAGGAGATGGTCTCCACGCCGTCGCGGCGCATCGGCGCGCTCCCGGTCAAGGTGACGATGCCGGCCGCGGTGCCCGCGGACTACCGCGCCAAGCTCGAAAACGCCGCGCGCACCTGCCCGGTGCACAAGAGCCTGCACCCCGACGTGAAGGCCGAGATCTCCTTCAGCTACGCGGGCTGATCACTCGGGCAGGACCACGCCCATCCCGAAGCGGTAGACGAGTTCCGCTCCGTGCATCGCGGTCGCGACGAGCAGGGCGTAGGCGGCCGCCCACAGCAGGACCGTCGCCGCGCGCCAGCCGGGCGTGAAGCGTCGGGTGCGTACGGTCCA
>JACQBB010000305.1 GCA_016194625.1 Elusimicrobiota bacterium
CAAGGCCGGCCTCAAGACGCTCGTCGCCCCCCAGTGGCACCACCTCTGGGGCGTGCGCTAGCCTAGGCGAACTTCAGCTTCCGCTTCTTCTGGACGCAGTCCTTCAGGTACAGGTTGATCAGGCTCTGATACGGCAGCCCGACCTGCTGGCCGAGCTGCTGGAAGTAAGCGATCGTGCTGAACTCCAAGCGGATGGTGATCTGCTTCTTCAGAAGCTTGGCGTAAGGGTTCTTGATCCCCTTCGAGAAGTCGTATTCCTTCCTCATGGCAGTCGTTCCTCGACGTCGTAAAGCTGGAAAGGCGATTCCATCACAGTATAACCACAATGTAATGGAAGTCAAGGGCGCGGCCTGCAGGGGATCCCGGATTCACCCAGGATATACGAAGAGGGGGGCGGAAAGTTCCCTATGAGCTAGCGCGGCTCGATCGTCGCGGCCGTCGCGATGTGGTCGACGGAGTCGCCCTCGGTGCTCGGCCCGTGGACTTCGAGGAAGACGACGAGGCGCCCGCCTTTCGCGCGGACTTCCGCGAGCGCGTAGTCCAGGACGCAGCCGTGGTTGCCGCGGCTGCGCGGGACGCGCCGATCGTGGTGCAGGGTCCGCCGTCCGCGGGGGCCGGCGAGGACGAGGGTGTAGCCCACGGACGTCTTCGTCTCCATGAAGCAGTCCGGCGCCGCGATGTCCCGGGTCGAGAGCCGGACCTCGTACGCCGCTCCGGACAGCTCGAACCGGGCCGAGGAGCGGGCCTTGTCGGCGAAGGTCAGCGGCGGCGCGGCGCCGGGGTCGTCGAGCCGTATGCCGAGAGAGCGCAGCGTCGGCGCGGCCTTCGCGAGGTTCTCCGCGCGGGTCGCCTCGAGCGAGCCCGGCTTCTTCCCGTCCGTCTCCGGGCGGTCCGTGGCGAACGGCGCGTGCGCCAGCGCGTCCGAAGCGGCGTCCACGACGTGGATCTTCGACCAGGAGCCGTCCATCGCGTCGTACTCGCCCGAGTCCTCGAAGGCGAGATAGCGCCCGTCGGGAGAGAAGCCGAGCACGCGCAGGCGGCCCTGGTCGCCGGCCGCCGCGGGCGCCGCGAGGAGCGCGAGCGCCGCGACGAGCGCGGCGGATCGTCCGATGCGGCCGGCGGGCGGAGTCGTTCGAGACATGGCGTCAGGTGCTCGCCACGAGGAGCTCCTCCGAATTGTTCGGAGGGCGAAGTCCGTCCGTCCTGCCCGCGAAGTAGCGTCGGCCGAGCGCCGCGGCCGACACGTGCTCGACCGTCTTGAAGCCGGCGCCGCGGGCGAGCGCGAGCATCTCCGCCGGCGTGAAGAAGCTGATGAAGGGTGTGCCGTTCGCGCGCGCTCCGGCCGCCGCCCGCTCGATCCCGGGGCGGACCTCGGGGTCCGCCAGCTCGATCGGGAGCATGAACGACATGACGAGGGCGGAGCCCGGCGCGAGGGACGCGACGCGGCACAGCGTCGCCGCGATCGCCTCCTTGGTCAGGTACATGCTGACGCCGGTGGACGCCACGACCGCCGGCCGGGCGGGGTCGAAGCCCGCCGCCGCCAGCTCGTCCCACCACGCGTCGCCCGCCTCGAAATCGACGGGCACGAAGCGCAGGAACGGCGGGACGCCCAGGCCCAGCTCGACGAGGCGCCGGCGCTTCCACTCCTGCGGGCCGGGCCGGTCGATCTCGAACACGACCAGGCGCGCGGCGAGCTCGGGCCGGCGCTGGGCGAAGGTGTCCAGTCCGGCGCCGAGGATCGCGTACTGCCCGACGCCTTGGGCCGTCCGTTCCGCGACCAGGTCCTCGACGAAACGGGCGCGGGCCACGATGGAGGCGCGGAAGGGCCGCGTGAACGGGCTCATGTCCGGACGGCGGCGCCAGCCGTCGTCCGGCGCCGCCAGCTTCAAGCCGACCGCGTCTTCGAGCACGTGCGGCGGCGCATCGGCCTCGACGTGCAGGGCGCGCCACAAGGCGACGCGCACCGCGGTGCCGTCCGGCCCCGGCGCGGGCCGCGCGTCGATCCGGCGGGAGGGGGAGCCGGCCTTGATCTTCGCTGTCTTTTTCATTTCCGCCCCTGTCCTCGACGCTTGCGGCTCATGGGGTCCGTCCGGGCAGCCTGCTGACCGAGCTGCTGGGCGAGCCCGATGAGGATCCCTTCGGGCCCGCGGATGTAGCAGAGCCGATACGCGTCCTCATATCGGGCCACTTCACCGACGAGCTTCGCGCCGCGTTTGCGGAGCCGGGCGAGCGTGTCGTCGATGTCGTCCACCGCGAACATGACGCGCAGGTATCCGTGGGCGTTCACCGGGGCATCGCGGCGATCGGCGATCACGGGCGGCGCGAGGAACCGGGACAACTCCAGCCGGCTGTGGCCGTCCGGCGTGCGCATCATGGCGATCTCGACCCGCATGTCGCGCAATCCGGTGACCTTATCCGCCCAATCCCCTTCGACCGTGGCGCGCCCCTCGAGTTCCAAGCCGAGTTCGGCGAAGAATCCGACGGCGGCATCGATGTCCTCCACCACGATCCCGACGTTGTCCATCCGCTTGACCGTCATGATGTCTCCTTGGCGTCAACGCAGATGCTCTGCCGCCGCCTCAACTGTCAAACCGACCGAGACTGCGGGTGGCAGAAGCGAATCTGCTTAGGCGGATTCAAGGATGTCGCCCGACCCACCCAACAATCATCTGCTTTCTCGATTTGTCCCAATGAAAGTAGATTCGCACACAGTTCCCGGGGTCGGTCC
This sequence comes from Elusimicrobiota bacterium, assembly GCA_016194625.1. The sequence continues at coordinate 2,729 of JACQBB010000305.1, forward strand.
CTTCGTTAACCTTGATGTGGTTCTCGAATTCCATCTTTTTACCACCCGCATCCCACGTGCGATTCTGCATTTCAGCGCGACTGTTCTTGATTGTTTGCGATTCGCCACTACAGGCGATATTTTGGCTGGATAACCAGCCGAGAAGATTTGAACCCTTGAGCTCGCCTCTTCGGAGTATCCCTGAAAGCTCGGATAGTTTTGAAAGGGCGTGGAATATTCGTGCCGGGGGGCCAGCGATCGGTGCGACCGAGACAACGCCTTTTCCGACATCACCTCCGAATATAAGGGTATCACCAGCATTAGTCTTTGCAAATGCGACAGCTTCTGCGACCTCACGAACTCTGACTATGGTCCCTGCGCTAGTTTCGACCTGCTCATGCTCTTTTAATTTTTCAGAGAGAGAAGCAGAGGTCTGCTTTTCAACGGCGAGCAACAACTCCAAGTTTTCGATTTTGGTTCGTAGTTCGGCTACCTGTCCTTTCAACACATCATTTTCCTTTGAGAAGATATCAGCCAGTTCTCTATCGCTTCCTGCAGCAGAAAGGGCGAGCTGGCGCTCTTTTTCTTCCCGTTCCACTTTCAATTTCTTGATTACTGAGGAGAAATGGGGCCTAAAAGTTGAAATGTGAAGGATCAGGTCCTTAAGCCGACCGCGAATGCCGCTACCCCGCATGTCTTTGTGTAAGAGAATGACTTCTTCCCGGCGCCAGCGAGGATGCCGCACTGACGACCCGTCTGTACCAAATGGAATGGGCCAGTACAGCCGTATTGCCCCACCGTAGCAGGCATAATACCGCCCCAATTCTTGCGTGAGCTGCCAGGAGGCTTGCTCATCAACTAGCGCCACATTTGCAAGTCCCATCAAATCCTTGGCAAGAGATTCGGCGAGCTTGGGAACCGCTTCTTTACCGTGAGTCATTGAGACAACAACTATGGGTAGTGTTCTGGCGGCATTATTAATTAAGGCGGCTAGGCTTTGGCCGGCAGCGTCACCTAAATATCTGGTGGATTTTGAGTCAACGGGGTACCCAGAGACGGCCCATTGTCCCGGGAGCGATATGATGTCCCGAATCACTTTTGGGAGGGATGCGACTGGGTTTACGGGTAGTAATAGGTTGTTGGGGTTTTCAACGTCCAGCATGCAAACGACATCCACTTGATGATCGCTAATTGCGATGTGAACCGTAGTTTGAAAAATTCCGTCGACATGGACGGTGGGCTCGCGAATAACAACCTTTTGGGATTGCCCCGTATTCAGCTGATGCTGATCTGAATACATTGTTGCAGTACGCCCCTGTCCGATATCGAGGATGATTAGCCCATCGCGTTGGCCGATGGCTTTTCCTTTCTTCTTAATCCAATCTTCCACACACTTGGAGACATCGGTATACAGGGCCTTAGCTTTGATTTCCGTCTCTAGATTGCTGCTTATACCCACCACTGCAAGAGGTTTCATCAGTTCTCCATTAGTGCGAAACTGGAATCAGTCGATGCCGTCATGCTCTACGGCGCGCGCTACAGGAACTCCCCAAAGAAAGCGCGCGTCAAATATTCTTCCAGGCCGCCGCCAGCTCAAGCGGTTAGGTGGGCCACCGTTTCATTGATACTGTGAGAGCCAATTAAGGAAGACTCCGTGACCCATCGAGTACCACTTCGTCGAATTTTTCCATTGTGGATTTGAGCCCAACTGCCGTTTCGCAATTTCGCAGGCAGATCCGACAGCACGCAGAAGCTTTGCAGTCATCAGAGCTGCATACGGTTCAAAGTGTCCGATATTCTTGTTGAACATTAAATGAGGCCATCGAACGGCAGGATTCAAGCCCGCCATATAGATTTGGAAGAGGACTCCTTTGGATCGGTCCGGAAATACGAGGGTCATTGAGGTTCGATGAACTATGTGATTCCGAATCTCGGTGAACGCATCAAACCATGTTTGTCTTACCACTAAATTAAACAGGTGCGGCCCGAGTGCGGCTTTGAATCGTGCATTCTTGGCGGGATCAATTGTGGAGCCGTAGAGGCCGCTAAACGAGTCAATCTCCCGTATGGGTCCAGGTGCTAGGTTAGTAATGAAGCGGGCGAGATGGTCCAGCGTGGTTCGAAGAGCGACATGGAAATGTTGAATATCGAGAGCAACAAAGGCGCGATATAGTCCTTCGTCTTTGATTTCCTTTTTAGCCCAGTCGATCTTATAGAGAATTAGCAGAAGATCATCGAGTCGGCCACCAACATCCTGATATGCCTGCCGGAGTGCTTTTTCACGCGGCGTTAGCGTTGCCTGTGCCTCGCGCATGGCAAAGTCGAGGTGCAACGAAATGATTGGTCCCCTATACCAAATGCGATTATCTTCTCGAGAAAAGTAGCGCCTTAGACGATACTTGTCTTTAGAACTAAGCTTCATCTTTCAACGCTCCACCTAACGAGTATTTGACAGGGCGGCATAGTATGCGGCCTGTCGTTGGATTGTTCGTAATTATGGTGCGAAGACTTGGGAATATCCAGGGCGTGATGGGAGTAGGGGGGAGGAAGGCGGAAGTGGCGGGCGGCGTCGCGGGGGAGGGACCCCTATAAACTTGGAGGCGCCGAGACCGGCGCCCGTTAATGGGCCGTCTCAGCGCCTCAAAGGACCCGCCCCGAACCCGGAACGCCCGACCATCGGGAGCCCTGCGTCTCGGCGGATACGACCGCGGGGCACGCGACGCGACGGCACGGCCCGGCATCGAACGACGACGACACGACCACGACTGCGGCCGGGGGAACAGCGCACCCGGTGCGGCTGCGACCACGACCGCCAGGTTCGGCCTCAGCCTCGCCCCGGCGTCCTGCTGCGTCACCGTCGAACACCGGGATCGGGGCGGGTGACGCGATGAGTATAGCTCCGAAAAATCCAGGGTCAAGACCCAAAGCGGGTCGTGGGTCCTCGACGAGGAAGGTCCCATTTTCGGCGGGGGGTGCTATAATGAAAATAGGTCTTTCGGCCCCGCCGCGATTGGGGCCCTCGCCTCAGGACGGAGAGGGCCGAAACGCGGTATCCTGAGAGACGCCGCAGACAATCCCCGTCCACGAGGTACCGATGTCCCGAACTCTTCTCGCCGCCCTCCTCATCGCCGCCGCCGCGGCGTCCGCCCACGCCACCGTCGCCGCCTGCGTGGCCAATCCCGAGCTCGATTCGAAGGCCTACGGGCTCTGGATCACCGACAAGAACAACCCCGACGAGGTCCCCTGCGCGGCCGTGCTCACGCAGACCGCGTGCGCCCCGTCCGAGGGCGCCGAGACGCGCACCTTCGCCTCCGCCGACGGCCACTACGCCGCCGTGCTGCGCATCGCCGAGGACGGCGCCGTGACCATCACGCTCAAGCTCGCCGACGCCGCCGGCGTGGGCCGCGGCAAGGCCGTGCTGGCGACCTACCCGTACCAGCGCGCGATCTACCGCGGCGTGGGCGTGGACGGCCTGCAGATCTTCGACGACGCGGCGCAGACCACCAAGGGCATCGGCAACGTGATGCTCATCCCGACCTCCGCCTTCACCGAGAACGGCAAGACGATGTGCCCGGCGAAGTAAAGCCTTCCGCACGACCGGAAAAAGCGGCCCCGCGCGCGAGCGCGGGGCCCTTTTTTCTCCCGCCGCCCTTGCGCGGGACGGCGCGGACGGCTACCCTGAGGCGATGAAGACGGGACTCCTGCTCGCGGCGGCGCTCGCGCTTCCGGCGTCCGCCGCCGCGCCGGCGCGCGCGCCGGAGGACGCCGTCGCCGCGGTCCTGCGGCGCATGCGCGCGACCCTGCGCTACGCTCCCGACGCGCCGGCGCCGCGCGGCCCGCACGAGTGGACCGGGCGCCGCGCGCTGACGGCGGGCACGGTCAACGGCTGCGTGGAATCGGCGAAGGCGTTCCAGACCCTGCTGCGCGCCGAGGCGCCGGGCGTGCGCGCGCGGCTGATCGACTCGTTCGACGCCGCCGCCGAGGGCGGCCACGCCGTCGTCGAGGTGACGGGCTCGGACGGGACGCCGTTCCTGGTGGACGCGGCGTCCTTCGACCGCCTTCCGGGGGCGCCGCATGTCTCCGACGAGGAACTGGCGCGGCCGGTGGACATACGACCGGAGGCCAAAGGGCGGATCTATCAATTCCCGGGGAAGGCCGACGCGTTCGCGGAGAAGGTTCCGGGGGGCTATCGCCTGTCCGAGTATCCTTACGGGGCGGCGTTCTCCGGGACCCCGCGGCGCCGCGACTTCGCCGACCGCGCCGCGCTCGAGCGCGCGCTGTCGGAGTACGCGCCGCCGGACGCCGCCGACTTCCGCTGGGCGCGCGACCACGGCCTGATCCTGTCCTACGACGGTCCCGACCGGACCGGCTTCCTGTACGCCGGAGCGAACGGGACCTCTCGGCACGTGGTGTATTCCTGTCGCGACGAGGAGCCCGTGACGGACGCGGTCACGGACCTCGAGCCCGCGGCGCGGGCGCGCTATGCGCGCGAAGGGAAAGGCGGCTGCGGGCGTCCGGCGCGCTGACGGACTTTCGTTAATGCTAGGCTCGGGCCATGAAGAGCCTCGTGATCGATTTCCTCGTCGGCGGGACGGTGACCGCTCTGATTGTGCGCCTGGAGGAGAGCGGCCTGCGGACCTGGTCCGGGGTCGCGGCGCTGATGCCGGTCTTCACGCTCGTCTCGTACTTCATCATCGGGGAGTCGCAGGGCGGCCTGGCCGTGGCGAAGCACTCGCAGTTCGTGCTGGCGGGGACCGTCGTGTCGTGGATCCCCTACATGCTGGTCATCGCCCTGCTCGCCCCGCGGCTCGGCGCGAACCGGGCGATCGGAATCGGCCTGGGCGTGTTCTTCGCGCTGGCGACGGCCTTCGTGCTGGTCGTCGAGAAGTACCGGCTGTTCCGGTAGGAGCCGTTCAGGCCGCGTCGAGGCTCTCCAGCCCGCGCAGGAACTCGGTCGCCGTCGGGAAGCGCTTCTCCGGGTCGGGCTCCAGCGCGCGGGCGAAGAAGTCGTCCAGGCCCGCCGGCGCGCGTTCGAGCCGCTTCGAGGCGGGCTCGTACGCGCGGTGGAGCTTGTCGATCAGCAGGCCCGGGCCGGCGCCGTCGAACGGGCGCGAGCCGGTCAGCGTCTCGTAGAAGCACACCCCGGCGGCGAACAGGTCTGACTCGCGGCGCGACACGCCCTGCTCCTGCTCGGGCGCCATGTACAGCGGCGTGCCCACGACCGTGCGCGTCACGCGGCTGACCGCGTCCTCGGCCAGGCGCGCGATGCCGAAGTCCATCACCCGCGCACGGCCCGTGGCCTCGATCATGATGTTGGCGGGCTTCAGGTCGCGGTGGATCACCGCGCGTTTGTGCGCCTCGTCGAGCGCGGCGCACACGCCGCGGAACAGGTCGCGCGCGCGCTGGAACGGCAGGCGCTTCTCGCGGGAGAGGAGGTCGTGCAGCGTGCGCCCGGTCACGCGCTCGAAGACCAGGAACAGCTCGCCGCCCTCGTCGACGACCGCGTACACCTCGACGATGTTCGGGTGCTTGAGCCGCGCGACCAGCTTCGCCTCGGACAGGAAGCGCGCGGCCTCCTTCGGGTCGCGGCGCAGCTCCTCGCGCAGGCGCTTGATGGCGACCGGCCGGCCCAGCGAGGAGTCGAAGCCCTCGTAGACCACGCCCATGCCGCCCGAGCCCAGCTCGCGGCCGACCTCGAACTTGCCGGCCAGGCGCTGCGGGACCCAGCGCGGCGTCGCCAGCGGCGGCGGCGCGGCGCGCGACGGGGCCGGGCGCCGCGTCAGCGCGAGCGCGAGCCCCGCGATCAGCAGGCCGACCAGCACGCCGCCGCCCAGCAGCAGCCACGCGGGCCGCGCGCCGGCGGCCGACTCGGGGGCCGCCTCCGGCGCGGGCGCGTCGCCGGGGAACAGGTACAGCAGGTCGGCGTCCGTCGGGAGGCGCAGCGCCTCGTTCAGCGCGGGGAGGAACTTGGGATCGAGCGCGGCGGCGGACTTCAGGGCGGTCAGCGACCCGTCCCTGTCTCCGAGTCCGTACAGCGCGACGGCGCGGTTGAAGTAGGCGACGGGGTCGTTGCGCTTGAGTTCCAGCGCGCGGTCGGCGGCGGCCAGCGCGCCGCGGCGGTCCTTCAGCCCGTTGAGCGCGAAGGCCTTGAAGTCGTGCAGCGCCGCGCTGTTCGGGGCGACCTTCAGGCCGGACTCGGCCGCGGCCAGCGCCGCCGCGTAGTCCTTGAGGCGGATGTTGGCCACGGCCGCCAGCGAATACGCGGCCGCGTTGGCCGGGTTCATCGCGATCGCGCGCCGCGCGGCCTCGGCGGCGCCGCGCAGGTCGCCCAGCGTCAGCGCGCGCTTGGCGTCGCGCGTGAAGGCCTCCGACTGGTGCAGCGCGTCGCCCGGCACCGAGGCCGGAGCGAGCCCGCGGCCCCCGCCGGGAGCGGCGGACGCCGCGGACGCCGCGGCGAACGCGGCCGCGCCGCCGGACGTTCCCGGGGCGGCGCCGCCCGGGGCGCCGGCGTCCGGCGCCGGGCCGGAGCGGCCCTCGGAGAACTTCAGCGTGCTGAGCGCGTAGGCGTCGTCCGGCCGCAGGGCCAGCGCGGCGCGCGCGTCCTTCACCGCGGACGGATAGTCGCCGAGGCGGTAGGCCGACTCGGCGCGGCCGCTCAGCGCGGGCTGATAGGCCGGGTCGCGGGCCAGCGCGGCGTCGAACGCGGCGCGCGCCGGGCCGGGCTGGGCGTTCGCGTTCAGCGTGCGGCCCAGGAAGGCGTAATAGGGCGCCGTCTGCGCGGCCGCCGCGTTCGTCTGCGCGTAGCGCACCAGTTCCTGGGGCGTGAACACCTTCTTCACGATCGGGTCCGAGACCCGGATGAGCTCCTCCTGCTGCTTCGGGTCGCCCTCGGGCGTCGGCCGCATCTGCTCCAGCGTCTGGCGCATGCCGACCTTGATCGCGCCGTCGCGCTGGGCGAACGCCGGGCTGCCCTCCTCGACGCGCTTGGCCTCGACGTCGCGGCGAAGGTCCACGAAATCGTAGCCGCCCCGCAGGATGCCGGCCGTCGCCAGGAAGTTGCACGCCGGTGGTTCGCAGCGGCTGGAGAAATCGGTGATGTTCTTCCACGCGCCCGCGCCGAACTGCCGGTCGAACTCGGCCTGGCGCTCGGCCTCGTCGCGGTGCCAGTCGGGCGGCGGCGGGGTCCCGTGGCCGGTGTCCGGGGGCGGCGGCGTCACGACCGCCGGGGGCAGCGTCACGCCGGCGGCGGAGAGGGGGATGTCGTTCTTCTGCATCATCCGCGCCTTCATCAGCGCGAACGCCGACGCCTGGGGATTGGCGGGATTGGCGGCGGCGGCGGGGTTCGCGGGGTCGCCGTCGCCGGCGGCCGCGGGCAGCGCGACGGCCAGGACCAGGAGGGCGAGGAAAGAGGGGTTCATGGCGGCGTCTTCAGTGTAGGCCCGCCCCCCGTTATTGTCAATCCCGTCGGAACGCGAAGAGAGGGCCCTTGACAGTGCGAGGGGCCGGGTCTAAACTCGGAAGATGAGGCTCGCGCTCGCCCTCGCGCTCACCGCCGTCGCCGGCGTCGCCTACGCCCAAGGCCAGGGCTTCGTCGCCTACCAGAACCAGCTCCTCGCCCGCCCCGCGAACGCCGACGTGAACGCCAACTGCGCGGGCAAGAAGGGCGGCGACTACGACGCCTGCCGCGTCACGCGCTTCTTCCTGTCGGATTTCGCGGCCGGACGGGACCAGGGTTTCCCGCCGATGGCCGACCTCGCCTACGCGAAGACGCAGGCCGAGCAGGACGCGCTGACCAAGGCGCTGTTCAAGTACAGCCGCTAAGCCGCGGCCCCGAAAGTCCAAGCGACCAGCCGGCTCGCTTTGTTGCCCTGACCCATCGCCACGACCCGGACCTCGGCCGCGCCCGCCTTCGTGAGCGCGGCCCGGATGGCGGGCAGGTTCGACTCCCTCGAGACGAGCAGCGTGAACCAGCGGACCTCGGCGGCGAAGCGCGCGCTCTCCGCGGCCATGCGCCGGGCGAACCCCGCCTCGCCTCCCTCGGTGACGAGCTCGGACGGGCGGCCGCCGAAGTTCAGCGCGGGGTCGGGACCGGACGACCGGCCCAGGCCCCGCTCCTTGCGCAGCGAGCCCGCGCGCGCGTCGGCGAGCGAGGCGTGGAACGGCGGGTTGCACACGCAGGCGTCGAACCGATCGCCCGGACGGATGACGCCGTCGAAGACCTTGTCCGCCGAGGCCTGGAGGCGCAGTTCCACGCCGCCCTTCAGCGACGGGTTGGCGCCCACGGTCCGCCGCGCGGCGTCGAGCGACGCCGAGTCGATGTCGGAGCCGACGAAGCTCCAGCCGTACTCGCAGCGCCCGACGACGGGATAGACGCAGTTGGCGCCGACGCCGACGTCCAGGACCCGCACGGACTCTCCCCGCGCCTTCCCGCCCAGAAGGTCGGCCAGGTGGTGCAGATAGTCGGCGCGGCCGGGGATCGGCGGGCACAGGAAGCCGTTCGGGATGTCCCAGTCGATCCCGTACCAGCTCTTGAGCAGGGCGCGGTTCAGCGCCTTCACGGCGGCGGGTTCCGCGAAGTCGATCGTCTCGACGCCGAAGCGGTTCGTCGCGACGAACGGGGCCAGCGCCGGGAACGCGCGCGTCAGCGCCGCGAGGTCGTAGCGGCCCTTGTGGCGGTTGCGGGGGTGGGGTCCGGGCTTCAGAGGGGCACGGCGCCGGGGCGCTGGAAGCGCCGGGCCAGCTCGTCGCGGTTCAAGGCCAGCATCGCGCGGCGGCCGTGCGGGCAGGCCGAGCCGTCCTTGCAGTCCTTGAGCTGGTCGAGCAGCTTGTAGGCCTCGTCCTCGCCCAGGCGGTCGTGCGCCTTCACCGCCGCCTTGCAGGCGACGGTCGCGATCGCGTCGTGGCGCAGTTGGGCCGCCTCGTCGACGGGGTCGGAGAGGGCGTCCACCACGCGGTGGACGAGCTTCTTCACGTCCTCCGCCGCGCCGAACAGCGCGGGAATCGCGGTCACGTGCAGGCCGTTCTTGCCGTGCGCGGCGACCTCGAAGCCGAGCTTGCGCAGGCGGTCGGCCTTGTCCAAGACCATGCGCACCGCCGACGCCGGCAGGTCCACGGGGACGGGCAGCATCAGCTTCTGCGACTTCGCGTGGCCGTGCTCGATCTCGGCCATCAGCTTCTCGAACAGGATGCGCTCGGCGGCGGCGTGCTGGTCGAGCACGAACAGGCCGCCGTTCGCCTCGAAGAGGAGGTAGCTGCGCTCGATCTGGCCGACGAAGCGGAACGGGGGCGTGTACCACGCGGGCGCGCCGGGCGGCGCCGACATCGCCACGTCGGGGCCGAGCTTCAGCTGCTTGAACTCGTCGGGCAGCAGGGCGCGTCCGCCCAGGTAGTAGCCGTCGGGCGACGGCGCGGCTTCGGCCGGCGCCGGGGGGGCGGCGGGAGCCGGGGAGGGGGCGTCGGCCACGGCGGAGGCGCCGGAGGAGTCCACGGTGATCGGCGCCGCGGCCTTCGCCTTGGCGAGCGCGGAGGCGGTCAGGCCGGAGACGATCTCGAACATCTCCCCATCATTCTTGAAGCGGATCTCGCGCTTGCCGGGGTGGACGTTGGCGTCGAA
>JACQBB010000306.1 GCA_016194625.1 Elusimicrobiota bacterium
CCACCGGCGACCTCATCGTCGACAAGGCCGTGCTCGAGAACAAGCCCGGCAAGCGGGAGAACCCGCCCTACTTCGTCAACTTCGCCGCGGCGGCCTGAGGACGACATGCCCACGCTCGACATCGAGAAGATCAAGAAAGAGGTCGTCGACTCCCAGCTCTGGCGCTCCGTGTTCCGCGGCGGCGTCTGGAAGGACACGCCGCGCGACCGCGCGGCGCACATCATCGGCAACGTCTGGCTGCACCTGCACCCGGTCAAGGTCCGCCCCCGCGCGCTGAAGTGGGCCTACACCTGGGGCATGGGCGGCATCTCGTTCGCCCTGTACCTGCTGCTGACGCTGACCGGCGTCGCGCTGATGTTCTACTACCGGCCCACGATCGGCCTGGCCTACCGCGACATCAAGGACCTCGAGTTCGCGGTCACGCTCGGCATGTTCCTGCGCAACGCCCACCGCTGGTCGGCCCAGGCGATGGTCGTCGCGGTCATCGCCCACATGGTCTCGGTGTTCCTGCGCGGCGGCTACAAGAAGCCGCGCGAGTTCAACTGGGCCATCGGCGTCCTCCTGCTGACGCTGACCCTGTTCCTCTCGTTCACCGGCTACCTGCTGCCGTGGGACCAGCTGGCGATCTGGGCGGTCACCGTCGGCACGAACATGGCCGGCGCGACGCCGTTCCTCGGCAACGAGGGCCCGTTCGGCGGCCTGATCGGCATGCGCATCAACAACGACGTGCGCTTCACGCTGCTGGGCGGCACGATGGTCGGCGAGAACACGCTGCTGCGGTTCTACGTCATGCACTGCGTCGCGGTCCCCCTCGTCGTCGGCATCCTGCTGATCCTGCACTTCTGGCGCATCCGCAAGGACTCGTTCTCGGCCGCGCCGTACCAGGCCAACGAGGAGAAGGTGGACGTGTGGCCGCACCTGGTCAAGCGCGAGTACATCGGCGCGTGCGGAACGGTCCTCTTCATCTTCCTCTGGTCCATCCTGCAGAACGCGCCGCTCGAGGTCATCGCCAACCCGAACGTCACCACGAACCCGTCGAAGGCGCCGTGGTACTTCGTCGGCCTCCAGGAGCTGCTGGTCTACTTCGACCCGTGGATCGCCGGCGTCCTGCTGCCGGGCCTGATCATCGTCGGCCTGATGGCGATCCCGTACATCGACACGAACCCGAAGGGCGTCGGCTCCTACGACTGGAAGGAGCGCAAGTTCGCCAACACGATGTTCATGCTGGGCGTCGTGATGTGGTTCGTCCTCATCGGGATCGGACAGTTCCTGCGCGGTCCGAACTACGCGTGGTACTGGCCCTGGGAGTCCTGGTTCTCGATCAAGGCGGCGCCGCCGGCGACCTGGAGCGTGTTCGGCCCGAAGGGCGTCGGCGCGATGCCGCTGCTGCTGGGCATCCCCGTGGTCGGGGCGCTGTTCGGCGCGTCGATCGTCCTGCCGAAGCTCGTCCAGAAGGAGCTCGACGGGACCAAGACGATGCTCGGTTTCCTCGGCGGCGTGGCGGCGCTCGGCGTCGCCGCGATGCTCGCGCACAAGATGGGTCCGGTGCAGGGCCTCTTCCTCCTGTTCTTCACGGGGATGAGCTTCTACTTCGGCTTCGTCCTGCCCCAGCGCCACATCCGCGCGCTGGACTGGCCGCGCTATCTCGTCACGATGGCCCTCGTGGTCTGCACGATGGGCATCCTGCTGAAGATGTGCGCGCGCCTGGCGTTCAACATCAAGTACGTGATCACGATCCCCGCGATCAGCATGAACATCTGACATGAGCTACCGAAAACTCTTCTACGCGTCGAACTTCCTGCTGCTCGCGGTCTTCGCCTGGGCGTTCCTGAAGGACTACAACGCCGAGTGGAAGACCTACCAGAAGAACTACTACGAGATGACGGCGTCCGCGCTCGAGAAGCAGGCCGCCGCCGCGAAGGACCCGAAGAAGGCCGACGACCTGCGCGCCGAGGCGCGCAAGGTCCGGCGTTCGCCGCTGGAGATCAAGCAGATCATCTCCAACGACCTGGGCCGCTTCGACCGCTGCATCACCTGCCACGTGGGCATGGACGAGTACTCGAACCCCACGATGAAGACGCCGTTCGACGGCGACGCGAAGGTCAGCGTCGTCTACAAGGGCCACCCGCAGGTGGACGGCAAGCTGGTGAAGGCGCATCCGTTCACCAAGTTCGGCTGCACGGTCTGCCATCAGGGCCAGGGCCTGGCGACGACGAAGGAGAAGGCCCACGGCTGGGTGAAGAACTGGGAGCGCCCGATGCTGAAGGGCGTCCACATCCAGGGCGCCTGCGTGAAGTGCCACGGCGACTTCGAGAAGCTGAAGGGCGCCGAGGTGGCCGCGGCGGGCTGGAAGGCGATCAAGAAGCACGGCTGCCAGGGCTGCCACGTCGTCAACGGCTGGGGCGGCGTCATCTCCGTCTCGCTCGACGACATCGCCGACAAGCCGCTGGAGCGCATCCAGGGCTACAGCTTCAAGCGCGTCAAGATCGACGGCAAGGAGCTGGACGAGGAGACCTCGTGGAACATCCAGAACTGGATCCTGGGCCACCTGGTCGACGACCCGGCGTACGTGACGCCGAACGACCCGTTCGCGCACTTCAACACCGAGCCGGTCCCGCCCTCGGGCATGCCCGACTTCACCAAGGAGATCTCGGTCGCCGACGCGAACGCGATCACCGCGTACCTCTCCGGCCTCACCAAGGAGGAGGTCATCCCGTACCGCTACCACATCCCGGCGCCGGCGGTTAAGGAGCCGGCGTTCTCCGACACGAAGGAGCACGGCCGCTACGTGTTCCAGAAGGCCGGCTGCGCGGGCTGCCACGGCATCGACGCGGTCGAGGGCCGCCGCCGCTTCAACGCGCTCGGCAAGGGCCAGCCCGACTACGACGCGAAGCTGTCCGAGGCGGACAAGCAGAAGTTCATGGAGCTCGGCCGCGAGCCGCACCTGCGCGAGCTGATGGGCACCTACACCAAGCCCGAGCTCATCGCCAAGCTCGAGGCCGGCGTCGCGGCTTCCGCGGCCAAGAAGTGGAGCCCGGACGGCCCCGCGCCGGTCGTGTACATGCCGGCCTGGAAGGAGCGCCTGACGAAGAAGGAGCTCGAGGACCTGGCGGACTGGCTGCTCAGCGTCGCCAAGAAGGACGACTCGGGCTTCTAGGCCCGAACGGAACGATTCCGCAAGCGTAAGATACACAGGGGGAATAGATCATGAACCGCAACTGGATGTTCGTCGTCGCCGCGGCCCTTCTGGGCCTGGCCGCCGTCCCGGCGTCGCACGCCGCCGAGATGAGCGAGAAGGAGAAGGCTCTGGCGAGCCCCTACCCGAACGACCTCGGCCCCGGCGAGCTGCCGGCCGAGACGCTGAAGTCCTACCCGGCGAACGTCCAGGAGGGCTACAAGCTCCTCCTCGTGCGCTGCGCCCAGTGCCACCAGGCCAACCGCCCGCTGAACTCCCGCTTCGTCGAGCCCGAGGGCGGCACGGACGACGCCAAGCAGCAGGCCGGCCTGGACGCCTGGAAGAAGGCGAACCCGGAGATGTTCAAGGACCTGACGGTCTGGCAGCCCGAGGTCAAGGTCTGGAACCGCTACGTGAAGCGGATGATGAACAAGCCCGGCTGCAACATCGAGAAGGCCGAGGGCAAGAAGATCTGGGAGTTCCTCGAGTACGACGGCGCGCACCGCAAGACCGGCGCCAACGCCGCCAAGTGGGCCGCGCACCGCAAGAAGCTCGTCGAGGACTTCAAGGCGAAGTTCCCGAAGCGCTACGAGGAGCTGAAGGCCGCCAACGACTTGTAAGAAGTCCTCGTGAACGAGGCCGCCGCGCGCGCTTTGCTCGTCTACGGCTATGAGCCGAGCGGGCACGCCGCGGCGGCCTCCGCTTTGGAGGAGGCCCTGCGCGCGCGCGGCCTCCTCGTCGACCGGGTGGAGGTGGCCGGCGACCACCATCCCGCGGCCGGCCAGGCCGTCGCGCGGGGCTACCACGCGCTCCTGAGGGCCTTCCCGGGCCTGTGGGGCGCGCTGTACGGCTCCGGGACGGCCCGGGCCGCCCTTTCGGCCGTCCGGCGCTCCTACCTGCGCCTGGGCGGCGCCCGGCGGCTCGCCGACGGCGGCGCGCGCCGCGCTCCCGACGTCGTCGTCTGCCCGCAGGCGTCGGTGGCCGCCGTGTTCGCCGAGGCTCGCCGCCGCGGCCACCTCCGGGTCCCGTTGGTCGGCGTCCTGACCGATTACGGCGCGCATCCGTTCTGGGCCGCCCCGGCCGCGGACCTGATCGTCGCTCCGAGCCCGGCGGCCGCCGCCGAGCTGCGCCGGCTGGGCGTGCCCGCCGAACGCGTGCATGACTGCGGCGTGCCGATCCACGCCGCGTTCGCCGCGGCGCCGCCGCGCGCGCGGGCCCGCGCGGAGCTGAGGCTGCCTCCGTCCGCGCCGGTCGTCCTGGTCGGCGGGGGGAGCAAGGGCCTCGGCGCCCTGGACCGCGCGGTCGCCGAGCTCCTGCGCGGGTCGCCGCGCGCGGCCGTGCTGGCGCTGTGCGGGGGGAACGACCGCCTGCGACGCTCGCTGTCCGCCCGCCGCGAGGCGGGCGGCCGTCTGCGCGTGTTCGGCCCCCAGCCGCCGTCCTTCGTGGCGTCCCTGCTGGCGGCCGCCGACCTGCACGTCGGCAAGCCCGGCGGGATGACCGCGGCGGAGACTCTCGCCGTCGGCGTCCCGATGATCCTGGCCCGCCCTCTCCCCGGCCAGGAGGAGGCGAACGCGCGCCACCTCCTCGCCGCCGGCGCCGCCGCGTACGGCGGGACCCCGGCCGCGTGCGCCCGCGCCGCCGCCCTCCTGCTGGCCGACC
>JACQBB010000363.1 GCA_016194625.1 Elusimicrobiota bacterium
AACGCCGACGGCGCCGAGTACGACGTCGCCGGCGACAAGTACCACATGCAGCGCAAGAACATGCGCGACAACGGCGACGGGTCCTTCGGCGTGGACCTGAACCGCAACTACGGCTGGCACTGGGGCGAGGGCGGCGCGTCGGCCGACACCGGCGACGACACCTACCGCGGACCCGCCGAGTTCTCCGAGCCGGAGACGAAGGCGGTGAAGGCGTTCCTCGAAGGGCGCCCGAACGTCAAGGTCCTGCTCAGCTACCACACGTTCTCGGAGCTCGTGCTGTACCCGTGGGGCCACTCCGACGCGCCGATCGAGGACGCGGCCGCGCTGAAGGCCTACCAGACGATGGCCGACGAGATGGGGCGGATGACCGGCTACACGCCGGAGCAGTCGAGCGCGCTCTACATCGCCTCGGGCGACCTGACCGACTGGTCGTGGGGCGCGCTCGGCATCTACTCGTTCACCTTCGAGATGATGCCCAAGTCCATGTGGGAGGGCGGCTTCTACCCGGGCGCCGCCGCCATCGCGACCTCGGTCCAGCTCAACTGGCGGCCGATGCTGTACCTGCTCGACGTCGCCGACGACCCCAAGCGCGTCGCTCGGAACCCCGCTCTCGCCGCCTACCATACGCCGGAACGGAGACCCTCGGAGGCCCTGCGATGAACCGCCTGCTCGCCCTCGCCGTCCTGCTCGTCCCCGCCGCCGCGTCGTCGCAGGGCGTTCCGGCGGAAGCGCGCCGCGGCGCCGCCGCCGACGCCTTCGCCGGAGCGCCCGCGGCCCTGCGCGCGGCGCTCGAGCCCGCCTCGCCGGAGCCGGTGCTCCAGCCCGCGCTGAAGCCGGTCCCGCTGCCGCCCGCCCGCGTCTCCGCCGCGCCGCTGGCGGCGGTGGACCTGGCCGCGGTCCTCGACCGCAACCTCCACGTCACCAACTACCGCTTCGGCGCGCGCGCCCTCGACCTGGGCGTGGCCACCGACGCCGGCTTCAAGAGCTTCTTCCTGTCGTTCAGCGACCCCGCGGGGACGACGCTGGCCCCGCTCGGCGACCTCAACCGTCTGCGCGGCGACGGCGTGGACGCGCGCATCGACGCGTCCACCGTCTACAACTTCCGCGTCTCCATCAGCATCTTCAGCCCGGTGCGCGGCTCCACGCTGCACATGAACCCGGCGCGGGGGACCGCGGGACCCGCGCACGACCTCAAGACCGGCGCGCTGCTCGACGCGGCGCGCGCGCGCGCGACGGTCCTGAACGCCCGCGGAGGCGAATATTGGATGTTCTACGGCCGCGACGCGCTGCCCTCCGGCGGCTTCGCGCCGACGCGCTCCTTCTTGTTCGTCCACATGGACGGCCTGTCCTCCAAGGCCTGGCCGCTGGCCGAGGCCGCGCTCGCGCCCGGCGTCCCCGCGCTGGTGGACCTGGGCGGGACCAGGCTGGCCCTGCTCAAGCGCGCCGACGGCACGCTGATGGTCTCCGCCGCGGACTGACCGCCGCCGCCGTTTGGTAGGATGGGCGCATGAGAAACGCGCTCGTCCTCCTCCTGCTGTCGTCCGCCGTCCGCGCCGCCGTCTTCACGCCGTACGAGCCGCTGCGCTTCGACCCGGCGCCGGCCGAGCTCCTGCAGGACTGCGGGAACGCCAAGAAGCGCGCCGAGACCGCGCTCGCGCAGATCGCGAGCCTGTCCGCCCCGTCGCGGACCTTCGACAACACGCCGTGGGCGCTCGACCGCGCGATGTACGACCTGTCGGACCACACCGCGGCGGACGTGTTCCTGCAGCAGGTCTCGCTGTCCTCGGCGGTGCGCGACGCGAGCAACCAGTGCGACGTGATGCTCGCCCAGTTCGGCGTCGAGGTATACAGCCGCGAGGACCTCTACAAGGCGCTGAAGGAGTACGCCGCCAAGGACGAGACGCTGCGCGGCGAGGACGCCCGACTCCTCGAGAAGACGCTGCTCGACTTCAAGCGCTCGGGCCTGGAGCTGACGCCCGAGAAGCGCGCCGCGCTGCGCGAGATCCGCAAGAAGATCGCCGGGCTCGAGTCCGCCTTCGGCCGCGCGATCAACGAGTCGAAGGAGTACGCGCTGATGACGCGCGCCCAGCTGGAGGGCGCGCCCGAGGACCTGATCGCCCGCCTGCCGCGCGTCGGCGACAAGTACCAGGTCGGCGTGGATTACCCGACCTATCTCCCGTTCATGGAGAACGCGCGCGACCCCGAGGCGCGCCGCCTCCTCCTCTCGAAGTTCGACGAGCGCGCCGCGACGGTCAACGTCGCCCGCCTGTCCGAGGCGCTGGCGCTGCGCCGCGAGGCCGCCCGCCTGCTCGGCTATCCCTCGCACGCGGCTTACGTCGAGGAGTTGTACATGGCCAAGGACCCGAAGACGGTCGAGGCCTTCCTGTCGCGCATGCGCGGCCGCCTGGACCCGCTCGGCCGCGAGGACCTGGCCGTGCTCGCGGCGCTCAAGCGCGCGATGGAAGGCCGCGCGTCCGACGGCGCCGTGCACGTCTGGGACTGGCGCTACTACGACAACCTCCTGCGCAAGACCAAGTACGAGGTCGACTCCGAGAAGGTCCGCGAGTATTTCCCCACCGACCTGGTCGTCGAGCAGATGCTCTCCGTCTACCAGACGCTGCTCGGGCTCAAGTTCCGCGAGGTCGACAAGCCCTTGACCTGGCATCCCGACGCGAAGCTGTACGCGGTGGCCGACGCCGCCGGCGGAGACACGATCGGCTACTTCTACATGGACCTGTTCCCGCGCGACGGCAAGTACAAGCACGCCGCCGCCTTCAACATCGTCGTCGGCCGCCGCCTGGCCGACGGCACGCGCCAGCCCCCGGTCTCGGCGATCGTCGCCAACCTCGACAAGCCGACGGCCGACCGCCCGTCGCTGCTCAATCACGACGAGGTCGAGACGCTGTTCCACGAGTTCGGCCACATCATGCACCAGACGCTGACCAAGGCCAAGTACGGCCGCTTCGCGGGCTCCAACACGGCGCGCGACTTCGTCGAGGCGCCGTCGCAGATGCTCCAGAACTGGGTCTGGGACCCGGTCGTCCTCCAGTCGCTGTCCGGCCACTACAAGGACCGCTCGAAGAAGCTGCCGAAGGACCTGCTCGACAAGATGATCGCCGCCAAGAACGCGGACGTCGGCCTGATCACCCTGCGCCAGCTGCTGTTCGGGCACGTGGACATGGCCTACCACGGCCGCCGCCCGCCGTCCGACACGACGAAGACCTACCGGCGCCTGGCCGCCGACGTCTTCGTCCCGATCCTCGACGGCACGCACCCGCAGGCGAGCTTCGGCCACCTGATGGGCGGCTACGACGCCGGCTACTACGGCTACCTGTGGTCGAAGGTGTACGCGCAGGACATGTTCAGCGTGTTCCAGAAGCAGGGCGTGATGGACCCCGCGCTCGGCCGCCGCTACCGCCAGGAGATCCTGGAGCGCGGCTCGACGCGCGACGAGATGGAGTCGCTGAAGGCCTTCCTGGGACGCGCGCCCAGCGAGGACGCGTTCTTCGAGAGCATCGGCCTGAAGCGCTGAGCGCCGCGGCTACGGCCGCCCGTCGGTGAACATCGAGCGGCCCGCGGGGTCGGTCTCGCGCACGCCGCGCCTCCACAGCACCGCGGCGACGACGACGGCCGAGAACAGCGAGGTCCACTGCGACGGCGACAGCAGCGGGGACAGGAACACGCCGCGGTCGTCGCCGCGGAAGCACTCGCCGGCGAAGCGCAGGAACGAGTAGTAGAGCAGGTAGCCGAAGAACGCCGTGCCGTAGCGGTACTTCCCCGCGCGCGTGGCCGGCAGCACCCAGCCGATGAGGACGGCGGCGGCGACGGCCTCGCCGAAGGCCTCGTAGAGCTGGGTCGGGTGCAGGGGCAGTCCTTTCATCGAGTCCATCACGCTGGACGCCGCGTCGGTGAACATGACGCCCCACGGCATCGTCGTCGGGCGGCCGTGGCAGCAGCCCTCGGCGAAGCAGCCCAGACGGCCCAGCACGTGGCCGATCGCGAGCGCGGCCATGCAGTAGTCGGCGACCGGCAGGTAGGCGCGCGGACGGTAATGACGGTTGTGCCACCACTGGTAGAGAGAACCCGCCCCGATGCCGCACAGAAGTCCGGACCAGAACACCCAGCCCGTGTTCCACTCGCGCAGCATCGCCCAGGGGTCGGCGGCGAAGTCGCGCCATTCCACGATGAAGAACCCCAGTTTGCCGCCGAGCAGCGCGCCGGCCAGCACGGTGCCGACCATCCCCCACAGCTCCGCGGGCGCGGCGCCGTGGTGGCGCAGCTGCGTCCTCAGCCACAGCACGCCGGCGACGTAGCCGAGCCAGACGAGCAGCGAGTAGGTGGCGAAAGGCCGGCCCGCGTGCCAGAACAGGATCGGATGCATCGGTCCCTAGGGCTTCTCGCAGACGATCTGCTTCAGGACCGAGTTCGGGCCGTCGACCACCGACGCGTAGGTCAGGTACAGGTGCCAGGCGCGCTCGATGGTCGGCGTGATCATGTGGCGCGTGCTCGGCAGGTTCTCCACGTAGCGCTTGTACCAGTGGCGCAAGGTCTTCGCGTAATGGCCGTAGCGGAAGTGGATCTTCTTAACACGGAAGCCCAGCTTCTCGATCATCTTGAGATGCACGTGGACCGGGAACTGGAAGTGGTCGGGGAACACGTACTTCTGGCTGAAGGTGCCCGAGATCGTCGTGTAGTTGGTCAGCCCCGCGGAGTTCGCCGGCGGGATGATCGCGTGGAACCAGACCTTGCCGCCCGGCTTCATCATCCCGTACACGTGGCGGTAGTACTGCTCGACCTCGGAACGGTCGAGGTGGGAGATCATCCCGCAGGTGTAGACCTTGTCGAACTGCCGCTCGGCGGGGATCTGCATGTAATGGAGGAGCTTGAGGTTCTTCGAGTAGCCTTCGTCGATCTGGTTCTGGGACAGGGTGATGCCCATCGCGTTCTTGCAGCCGTACTTCGTCTCGGCCAGGTGCACCGCGTAGCCGTAGCCGCAGCCGATGTCCAGGAACTTGTCGTCGGGCTGGATCTGCAGCTCGTCGAGCGCCATCGCGAACTTGTCGTGCTGGGCGTCCTCGAGCGTCTGGTCGCTCAGGTCGCCGATCTTCAGCGGATCCTCCCACATCGCGCACGAATAGGCCTTCGTGCGCTTGTCCAGGTAGGAGAGGATGAACTCGTTGGGCAGGTCGTAGTGCGACGAGACCGCGCGCAGCTTCCGGCGCACCGAGGACGGGAACAGCGCGGTCCACAGGTAGCGCAGCTGGTACTTCCACTTGATGCGCCACAGCTCGTCCTGGCGCACGAAGTTGCGCGCGCCGACGAAGGAGTACATGTCGCCGTTGAGGTCGGCGTCGCCGACCGCGTAGTGGTCGAGGAACGACGACAGGTCGTGGTCGGCGAGCGACCTCACCGCGGCCTCGGTCTTGCACGCCATCTCGACCTTCTCGGGGCCGGAGCCGACGCTCCGGCTCTGTCCTTTATAGGAGATGCGGATGGTGTAGGGCAGCGTCGGGAACATCCAGTTCATCGCGGCGCCGGCGCGGTCGATCACGGCCATGGGTCTCCTCCGAGCCCCAAGGGTAGCGCCCCGCGCGCCCCGCGTCAAGCCCGCCCGAGGGAGGGTTGACCGCGGTCAATCATCCCTTTTGACGCCTGTCCTCGGTAAGAAATGGGACTTCGGGGTACACTGTGGTCATGATCAAGACCCTGCGCGCCGCCGCTCTGGCCGGCTTCGCCCTCTCCCTCTTCGCCGCCCCCGTTCGCGCCCAGATCGCGATCCGCGAGCTCGCCGCCGCCGCCGGGACCGACGCGGCCCCGCTCGTCGAGCACCTCAAGATCTCCCGCGGCCGCCGCTTCGTGGCCGACCGCGTCGCTCTCCCGCGCCAGGGCAAGGACGTCCTCGACGGCTGCGTCGCTCTCGACGCCACGACGATCCAGCCGATGAACGTGAAGACCGCGGCCGTGCTGGTCCAGACCTGCCTGAACAACCGCTACCGCGCCGACGGCACCTACCTGGTGCAGGCGAAGGCCGACGAGGCCGCGCTGCGCATCGTCGTCACCGGCTCGATCATGACCGGCGACTCGGTGCTGCTGGACCTCAACTCGACGCTGGCCAAGCGGCAGAACATGCTGCTCGGCTTCGAGACGACCC
>JACQBB010000364.1 GCA_016194625.1 Elusimicrobiota bacterium
ACTGGGTGAGCCGCAACCTCGCCGCGCGCGCCGGCTATCAGTTCGGCCACGGCTCCGACCAGCTGCAGAGCAAGCTGGTCGGCCTCGGCGCCGGCCTGGGCTTGAAGTTCGGACGCTTCAAGCTCGACTACGCGTTCCAACCCTACGGCGACCTCGGCAACACGCACCGCGTGACGCTGGGCGCGCGCTTCGAGTGACCCCGACACGATGACAACGATCCGACTCCTCGGGACGGCCCTGGCCGTCCTCCTCGCCGTCCCCGCGTCCGCCCAAGAGGCCGTCCCGTCCTGGAAGCTCCAGGGCGACCTGGAGGCGATGGCGGGCCAGTACTTCTTCAACGGCGCCGCCGGCTCGGTCAACGGCTACGCCAACGGCAGCCTGCAGCTCCTGCGCAGCCTGTCCAGCGGCTCCGGGTTCTACCTGGACGCGAACGGCAACTACACCGGCTTCAAGCAGGTCAACGAGCTGGCCGGCGGCGGCACGCTGTTCCAGCAGAGCATGGACTACTCGCTCGGCGCGAAGTACATCAAGCGCTGGGACGGCGGCTGGAGCCTGAAGCCGCGCGTCGGCGCGCGGACCCAGCTGTTCCGCGAGACGAAGGACGAGGACTGGGGGAAGGGCCTGTACGAGTACTGGCGATACGAGGCCGGCGTGGTCTGGGAGCACAAGACGCGCCTCGGCGACGAGATCCCGTGGACCTGGCAGCTCTCCTACGACCTGTACTACACGCACTACCCGCACTTCACGTCCCTGACCTCCCAGTTCAACACCGAGCAGTCGGCGCCGAGCCCGGGCGCGCGCATCCTCGACACGGTGTCGAACCAGTTCGCCTGGCGCAACGAGTACGACCTGCCCGGCTTCGTGAGCGCCTCGCTCCTCTACTCGATCTCGTTCATCACCTTCACGGACCAGAAGGTCGTGCAGTCCCAGGGCCAGTTCCTCGGCACGAACCGCTCCGACACCTTCCAGACGCTGAGCCTGGGCGTCAGCAAGCGCTTCAACGACTGGCAGGTCCTCGGACGGGTGCGCCCCGTCACGGGCCTCGCGCTCACGGTCTCGGACCTGATCTCGAACCAGAACTCCTTCGACGCCGACCCGTCGCGCCTCAAGTTCATCGGCGCCTATTACGACTACTGGGAGGCGCGCCTGTCGCCCAGCCTGTCGACGACCTTCCTGGCCACGAAGACGGTCCTGCGCGTATCGCTGGACGGCGCGGTGCGCTCCTACACGGGCCGCCTCGCCCAGAACACCGACGGCAGCTACAAGGGCGACAAGCTCCGCCAGTGGTCCGAGGGCGCGACGCTGGACCTGACCCAGCCGCTGTGGCGCGAGTTGGACCTGCGCGCCCGGGCCTCGTGGTCGAACGCCAGCGCGAACACCGCTTACGAGCAGACGTACACGTACAACTACCACGACTACAACTACTTCGCGGGACTCGGATGGAGGTTCTGATGAAGCTCCTGGCCACCCTCGTCGTCCTGACTCTGGCGGTCGAGCCGGCGCTCGCGGCCGGCCCCATCCGCCTCGTCCCCAACGGCGCCGTGGACGTGCGCTCCGGCGCCGGCACCGAGTGGCGGCCCGTGGCGGGGGAGGAGGTCATCGCCGCGGGCATGGAGGTCCGCACGCACCGCGACTCCACCGCGCAGCTCAAGTTCGAGGACGGCTCCGTCGTGCAGATCGCCAACTACTCGATCTTCGCGGTGGACAAGACCGACAAGGTCGAGACCAGCTTCAGCCTGAAGCTCGGCAGGATCCGCGCCGCGTTCGCCGGCCTGCTCTCCAGCCGCGTCGCGATCAAGACCCCGACCGCGGTGTGCGCCGTGCGCGGCACCGTGTTCGACGTCGGCGTGTCCGGCCAGGACACCCAGGTCACGATGGCCGAGGGCGTGCTCGAGGTCAAGGACAACAAGGGCAAGGAGGCCGTCGTCACCTCCGAGGAGTCCCTCAAGATCGGCGCGAACGGGATGGAGAAGCCCACGCTCGTCCCGCTGAACTCGCCGGACGCGCTGGCGGCGGTGCGCCCTTACCAGGTCCACCAGGAGAACGCCCGCGACGCGACGCGGCGGATGTTCGAGGACCTGCGCAACCGCGAGCTCAAGGCCAACGAGGCCCAGCTCGGCAAGTCGGTCGTGGACGCCTACGGCCGCCGCGTGCGGCTGGAGGAGTACCTGCTGCGCCCCGATACGAAGTCGTTCAAGCTCTTGTTCCTCAGCAAGCGCGACAGCCGCTTCGACTGGGGCCACCTGATCCAGACCTTCAACTCCGCGATCCCCGACGACCTCAGCCAGGTCCCGCTCATCGTGAAGAACCAGTTCCTCGCGAAGACCCAGCCGTCGAACTGGCTGAAGCAGATGGAGTTCTACGCGACGAACACGATCGACGCCGAGAAGGAGGTCATCGACATCGGCGCCCCGGCGCAGATCAACTTCTCGGGCTACAACGGCGGCGTGACCAAGATGCTCTGGTACCCGTCCTCGGTCGACTTCACGCAGACGCTGATGGGCCCGGGCGTGCCGGGCGGGTCGCGCAAGCAGTTCGTCCAGCACCAGGACTGGAACGCGACGACGGCCAACCAGTTCACCTGGATCCAGTACGTCCAGCCGAACGCGACGACCACGGCGAACCCGGCCAAGATGATCACCATCAACCTCAACCCGACCAGCGTTGCCGACGTGTCGAACGGCTTTACCAACTTCGCATACCCCGGCGGCAACTCCTCTCTCTACGACAACACCAACGCCGACCCCACGGCCTTCCCCAGCGGCAAGACGAAGGCCGATATACTCAACCGTACGGTCTATTCCGATAACATAGGTCTGACCAACAGCTCCTGGGTGTCGGTCCGCAAGACGCTCGTCTCCAACGAGGGCAAGATCCTCGACTTCAACGACCCGACCTCGGACCTGTTCAACAAGAACAGCTCCTTCAACCTGGAGATCGGCATCCGCTCGAACCTGTTCCAGGGGCGGGACATCGACGTCCTGATCGCGCCCGAGATCCTGCGCGCGAAGAAGGACGCGACGACGACGCCGGACGCGATCAAGCTCTGACGCGCGGGCGTCTTCTGCGCTAGACTAGGGGCATGGGACCCGCCCCCGGCCTCCTCGCGGCGCTCGGCGCGATCATGGCGCTGACGCTCGTCCTGCCGCTCTCCGCCCGCTGGGTCGAGGAGGAGCTCGAGGCGTTCCTGCTCGGCATGGGCGCGCTGGCGGTCACCGCCTCCGGGCTGTGGAGCCGGGACCTCGCCGTCGAGGCCGCGACCGCCCCGTGGAAGATCTCGGCGGCGGTGCTGGTCTTCGGCCTGGCCTTCCGGCGCCTGCGCGGACGCGCGGGACGGACGGTCGCCGCGCTGACCGCGCGTCTGGGCATGCCGGCGTTCCTGGCCGCGCTCGTCGTCGGTCTGGGGCTGGCCTCCAGCGTGCTCACCGCGATCGTCGCCGCGCTGGTGCTGGCCGAGGCCGTCTCGCACCTGCGCCTGGACCGGGCGACCGAGCGCGCGGTCGTCGTGCTCGCCTGCTACGCGATCGGCCTGGGCGCCGCGCTGACGCCCCTCGGCGAGCCGCTGGCCGCGATCGCCACCGCGCGCCTGGCGGGCCCGCCGCACGACGCGGGCTTCTTCTTCCTGGCGCGCCTGCTCGGGCCGTGGGTCCTGCCCGGCCTCGCCGTCCTGGGCGCGCTCGCCGCGCGCGCCGGCGCCCGCGCCTCCGCGACGCGCGGCGCGGGCCTCACGCAGGACGCGCCCGAGGACGACGCCGCCGTCGCCGCGCGGGCCGCCAAGGTCTACGCCTTCGTCGCGGGCCTCGTCCTGCTCGGGCGGGGCGTCGCGCCGCTGGTGGACGCCTGGATCGTGCGCCTGCCGGCTCCGGTCCTGTACTGGGCGAACCTGTCGTCGGCCGCGCTCGACAACGCGACGCTCGCCGCGGCCGAGGTCTCGCCGGCGCTCGACCCCGCGCGCCTGCGCCTGGCGCTGATGGGCCTGCTCGTCGCGGGGGGCATCCTCGTCCCGGGCAACATCCCGAACATCGTCGCCGCGCGCAAGCTGCGCATCTCGGGACGGGAGTGGGCGAAGGCCGCGGCGCCGCTGGGGCTGGCGCTGATGGCGGCCTACTTCGTCGCGCTCAGCCTCGCCGGCCGCTGAGACGGCTAGGCGACGGCGACGCCGGCGTCCTGGCGCAGGCGCGCGATGTCCCGGAAAGGGGGCTCGTCGAAAAGGCGGCGGTACTCCCGGCTGAACTGCGACGGGCTCTCGTAGCCGACCTTGAACGCGGCGGACCCGGCGTTCAGGCTCTCCGTGAGCATCAGGCGCCGCGCCTCGTTGAGGCGCAGCCATTTCTGGTACTGGAGGGGGCTCATCGCCGTCACCTTCCGGAAGTGATGGTGGAAGGCGGACGGGCTCATGTGCACGCTGGCCGCCAGGTCCTCGACGCGCAGGGGCTCGGCGAACCGCTGCCGGAGCTGGTCGATGGCCCGGGAGATCTGATGGCCTTGGCTGCCGGCCAGCGCGACCTGGCGCAGGCGCGCGCCCTGCTCGCTGACGAGGAGCCGATAGGTGATCTCGCGGCGGATGACCGGCGCCAGGATCGGGACGTCGCGCGGCTCGGCCTGGAGGTCGACCAGGCGCTGGAGGGCGGCCAGCAGGGGCTCGGTCAGCGTCCCGCAGGTCATCCCGCGGCCCGACTGCCGGGGGCGCGGCGGAGGGAGGCTGCCGTCCACCATCAGCTGGGAGACCTCCCGCGCGTCGAGGGTCAGGACCAGTCCCAGGAACGGCTTCGCGGCGCTCGCCTCCGTGATCTGCGCGACCGTCGGCAGTTGGAGCGAGGAGACGAGGAAGTTACCCGGAGCGTAGACGAACGCGTCGGGACCGAGCAGGACGCGCTTGGCGCCCTGCGCCGCGACGCACACGCACACGTCGTACATCGCGCTGACGGGCTTGGTCGGGGCGTGGTAGCGGACCAGGCGCAGGCCCGGGACGGCGGTCTGCGTCGGACCTTCCGTCTTGGTCCATCGGGCAATGGCCGCCGCCAGCGCCCCCAAGCCGGACTTCAGGGCGGAGCCGGACGGCCTCTCTCGTGATTTCTTCTTCGCCATACGCCTTGGATGATAACACGCGCGCCGCCCCCGCGCAACCCGTTCATCGCCATATCTGGAGGTTTAGGCAAGTTTTAGGTAGGTTCGGTCTAACGCCCGCGCGCCTCGCGGGGTTATGATGGACTCGCGGAGAGACATCGACACGCCGTCGCTCAAAGCCGCATAATCCAAGACGAGAGGCGAAACATGAAGACGCGAAGACTCGGCAAGAACGGACCGGAGGTCTCGGCTCTGGGGCTGGGCTGCATGGGCATGAGCTCCGGCTACGGGCCCGCGGCGGATAAGAAGGAGATGATCGCCCTCATCCGAGAGGCCGTCGAGAGCGGCGTCACCTTCTTCGACACCGCCGAGGCCTACGGCCCGTTCGTCAACGAGGAGTTGGTCGGCGAGGCGCTCAAGCCCGTCCGCGACCGGGTGGTCATCGCCACCAAGTTCGGCTTCGACATCGACCTGGAGACGGGGGAGCGGCGCGCGGGGACGAACAGCCGCCCCGAGCACATCCGCGCGGTCGCCGACGCCGCGCTCCGGCGGCTCGGCGTCGAGACGATCGACCTGTTCTACCAGCATCGCGTCGACCCGTCGGTGCCGATCGAGGACGTGGCCGGCGCGGTGAAGGACCTGATCGTGGCCGGCAAGGTGAAGCACTTCGGCCTGTCCGAGGCGGGCGTCGGGACGATCCGCCGCGCCCACGCGGTCCAACCGGTCGCCGCGCTCCAGAGCGAGTATTCGCTGTGGTACCGCGGCCCGGAGAAGGAGGTCCTTCCGGCCTTGGAGGAGCTCGGCATCGGCTTCGTGCCGTTCAGCCCGCTGGGCGCGGGCTTCCTCACCGGCAAGATCGACGACAAGACGACCTTCGACAAGACCGACTTCCGCAACGTCGTCCCGCGCTTCACGCCCGAGGCCCGCAAGGCCAACCAAGCGCTCGTGGACCTGCTGGCGAAGGTGGCGGCGGAGAAGGGGGCGACCCCGGCGCAGGTCGCGCTGGCCTGGCTGCTGGCGCGCAAGCCGTGGATCGTGCCCATCCCGGGGACGACGAAGCGGCACCGCCTCCGGGAGAACCTCGGCGCGGCCTCACTGGAGCTCACCGCCGCCGACCTAGAGAGCATCGACGCGGCCGCGGCGAAGATCGAGACGCAGGGCGCCCGCCTGCCGGAAGGCGCGCTCAAGATGACCGGACTTTGAACCCCACGGAGGACGCGGACATGGACAAGAGGACTCTCGGCAGGAACGGTCCGGAGGTCTCGGCGCTCGGCCTGGGCTGCATGGGGATGAGCTTCGGGCTCGGCCCGGCGAAGGACAAGACGGAGATGATCGCGCTGATCCGCGCGGCGGTCGAGCGCGGCGTGACCTTCTTCGACACCGCGGAGGTGTACGGCCCGTTCGTCAACGAGGAGCTGGTCGGCGAGGCGCTGGCGCCGTTCCGCGGGAAGGTCGTCATCGCGACCAAGTTCGGCTTCAAGACCGGCGCGAGCGACGGGCCTCCGCTGGGCGGCCTGGACAGCCGGCCGGAGCACATCAAGGAGGTCGCGGACGCTTCGCTGAAGCGGCTCCAGGTCGAGGCGATCGACCTTTTTTATCAGCACCGCGTCGACGACGCGGTCCCCATCGAGGACGTGGCCGGCGCGGTGAAGGACCTGATCGAGGCCGGCAAGGTGAAGCACTTCGGCCTGTCCGAGGCGGGGGCCAAGACCATCCGCCGCGCGCACAAGGTCCAGGCCGTCGCGGCCCTGCAGAGCGAGTACTCGCTGTTCTGGCGCGAGCCCGAGACGGAGATCCTGCCCACGCTCGAGGAGCTGGGCATCGGCTTCGTGCCGTTCAGCCCGCTGGGCAAGGGCTTCCTCACGGGGAAGATCGACGACAAGACCACCTTCGACAAGACCGACTTCCGCAGCATCGTCCCGCGCTTCACGCCCGAGGCCCGCAAGGCCAACCAAGCGCTCGTGGACCTGCTGGCGAAGGTGGCGGCGGAGAAGGGGGCGACCCCGGCGCAGGTCGCGCTGGCCT
>JACQBB010000365.1 GCA_016194625.1 Elusimicrobiota bacterium
GCGGATGTTGACCTAGGTCAATATCCGCGACCGATGCGCTGGAACAAGATGGCCCGCCGTCTCGTCGCCGCCGCCCTCTCGGGCGCCCTCGTGCTGGGCGCGCCGGGCGGCTCGGCGTATCAGGCCGCCGCCCAGGCGCTCGGCCGCGGCGCCGCCGCCGCCGAGGCGGGCGCCCGCCCCGCCGTCGTCCCCGTCCTCTCGCCCGCGTCGCTCGGCGTCGCGCCGCTCTCCGCTCCTTCCATGACCGCCGCCGCGCCGCTGGCCGCCGCGCCGTCGGCCCCGCAGGCGGCCCTTCCGGCGGCCGCTCCCATCGCCGCGCTCGCCGGCCCGTCCGCGGCGCGCGCCGCAGTCCCCGCCGCCCCCGTCGTCCGCGCGGCGCTCCCCGCGCCCGCGCCGACCGCCGCCGCCTCGGTCCGCGAGAGCGCGTCCCGCGACCTCGCCTCCTTGCCCATGGCCTCGGTCGACGTCCGGCCGGGCTCCGGCGAGCGGCTCTTCGACGGCGCGGCGGCGCGGCTGGTCACGGCCGAGGCGCCGGCGGTGACGGCGGCCTCGCCGTCCGTCAGGAAGAGGCCGTCGCGCTTCCTGAGACGCGCGCTCGCGGCGGTGGCGATCTCGGCGATGGCCCTGATGCCCCTTCCGTCGCTGTCGCAGACGATGCCGACTCAGCCGGTCGGCAAGGCGGCGGTGGCGCACGTCGTTCCGGCGCAGGGCGCGCCGGGGCCGTCCCAGGCGCCGCCGGCGGCTCAGGCCGAGGTCCCGCTGCCGCGCCCGCTCGTCGCGACGCTCGCGGTCGACCGCGCCGACGCCACCGTCGGCGAGCGCGTCCATCTGACGGTCACGCTGACCAACCCGACCGCGGCCCCGATCACGGTCGAGGGCCTGCGCGGGGCGCTGAACGACGCCCTTCCCGAGGACCTGGAGGTCCAGGGCAAGGGCGCCGAGCCGCCGCTGACGCTGGCCCCGGGCGAGACGAAGACCGTCGTCTACGAGGCGATCCCGTTCGCCGCCGGCGAGATCAAGGTCTCGGGCGCGGTCGCGTCGGCGGCCGTCGCCCAGAACGAGGCCTACCCCGACGGCATCGAGATCGTCCTGCCCGAGACCGTCGTCACCGTCAAGTCGGTCCTGACTCCCGATTGGAAGGAGAAGGGCCTGCGCGACATCGTCGACGTCCAGCGCGCGCAGAGCCCGCGCTGGCTGTGGGTCGCCGGCGGCGCGCTGGCCTTCCTGCTCCTGATCGGACTGGAGCGCGCGCTGGCGGCGCGGCGCTGGTACCCGAAGCTCGACGCGCGGCGCCTGTCGCTGGTCGCCGCGACCGAGGCCGAACTGGCCGAGCTCGAGGCCGCCGCCGCGACGCTGCCCGCCGCCGAGTTCCACGCCCGCGTGCAGGAGGCCGTCACCCGCTTCATGACGGACTTCGCGGGCTTGCCGCGCCGCGAGCGCTCCGCGAAGGTCCTCGCCAAGGACCTGAAGGCCTCGAAGGCCTATCGCGCCGAGCACGTCGCCGTCGCCGCCGAAGTCGCCTCCCGCGCCGAGACGGCGCGCTTCTCCGGCGTCGACGACGGCGTCGAGGGCCGCCGCCGCGACCTGGCCCGCCTGCGCGCGCTGGTCGAGACCGTCGCCGCGAAGTCCAAGGCCGCGGCCCCGAAAGGCGGGGCCGACCTCAACGCGTTCGGCGCGGCCGCCGGCCTGCAGTTCGGCAGCCCGTGGGCCCTGCTGCTGTTCGTCCCGTTCGCGGCTTATCTATGGAAGGCGTGGCGCGCGCGGGGGACCGGCGCCCGCTTCGCGGTCAGCTCCGACGCGCAAGCCTCCAGCCACCGCAGCTGGCGCGAGCGCCTGGCGGGCCTGCCCCGCGCGGTGCGCCTGACCGCGGTCGCCCTGCTCATCGTCGCGCTCGCGCGGCCGATGATCGGCGTCCAGCGCCTGGAGACCTTCACGCCCTCGACCGACACGATGATCGTCGAGGACCGCTCGGGCTCGATGAGCGAGAAGATGGGCTCCGGCACCAAGCTGGAGGCCGCCGCCGACGCGATCCGCGCGTACGTCGACGAGCAGCGCAAAGGCACGCAGAACCGCGTCGGGATGGAGACCTTCGACGACGCGCCCTACGTGGACGTGCGCCTCACGACCGACTACGACGCGCTGATCTCCCACCTCAAGGAGATCAAGACCGGCGGCTCCACCGCGGTCGGCGAGGCGATGCTGACGGCGATCGGCCACTTCGCCGAGATCAACATCATGGACCTGGACGGCGACAAGGACGCCCGCGCGGTCCAGATGCAGAAGCTCCTGCGCGAGAAGGGCCTGGCCGCCGCGCTCGAGTTCGCCAAGCCGTATCCGGACCTGATGACCAAGGTCCTCCACCCGGAGCGCGCGAAGGTGATCGTGCTGTTCACCGACGGCGAGTCGAACACCGGCGTGAACCCCGAGGAGGCCGCCGGCATCGCCGCCTCGCTCGGCGTGAAGGTGTACACGGTCGGCGTCGGCGACAGCTTCGACGCGAAGACCCTGCAGTCGGTCGCGCAGATCACGAAGGGCCAGTTCTACAAGGCCGGCGACGCCGAGCGCCTGCGCGAGGTCCTGCTCGAGATCTCGCGCCTGGAGAAGGCGCCGGCGAAGGTCGTCTCGACGGTGACGGTGAAGGACTACCAGGCGCTGCTCGCGCTGCTGGCGTTCATGCTGCTGGGCGCCGAGGCCGCGCTGGGCAACACCCGCCTGCGCACCCTGCAGGCGATGATCCTGGCCCTCGGCCTGCAGGGCGCGCCGCTGCTGCCGACCGTCAGCCCCGCGCAGTTCGCGCAGACGCAGACTCTGACGACGGGCGCGCCCGCCGCCGAGGCCGGCCGCCTGTCGCAGGTCCCGCCGGAGATGGCCGACGGCAACCGCCTGTACGCGCAGGGCCGCTACGACGAGGCGGTCAAGAAGTACGCCGAGGGCCTGGCCGCGCATCCCGACGTGCCCGAGCTGTACTTCAACATGGGCGACGCGTACCTGCGCCTGGGCGACCTGGCCCGCGCCGAGCAGGCGTATCGCAAGTACCTCGACCTGACGCCGGACGCCGCGAAGCAATCGAAGGCGCTGTTCAACCTGGGCGACGCCGCGCTGAAGGCGCAGGACGGCGAGAAGGCGATCGAGTTCTTCAAGGAAGCCTTGCGCCGCGACCCGGGCAATCAAGACGCGAAGTGGAACCTGGAGGCGCTCAAGCAGCAGCAGAAGGAGCAGCAGAAGGACCAGCAGAACCAGAAGGGCAAGAAGGGCCAGAAGGGCAAGAAAGGCCAGAAGGGTCAGAAGGGCGACCAGAAGGGGGACCAGCAGGGCGACCCCTCGCAGAGCTCCCAGCAAGGCGACCAGCAGCCCGGCTCCGGCGGCGGCCCCGCCAAGCCCCAGCCCGGCACCCCGAAGCAGGGCGCCGAGCAGCTGACCGACAAGCTCGGCGACCAGCAGCAGAAGTCCGACGAGGCCGCGCGCAAGGGCATCACCCGCAAGGGCACCGGCACCTGGGGCGCGCTCGGCGTGCCGCTCGCCGCGCTCGCCGGCCAGGGGATCGCGTTCTCCTCGCCGTGGGTGCTGGCCGCGGTCGTCGTCGCGGTCCCGCTCGCGATCGGCCTCGCCTGGTGGGGCCTGCGCTCGCGCCTGCGCGCCGCGCGCGAGCTGTCCCCGGGCACCGCGCCGAAGTCCGCCGCCGCCTGGTGGGGGCTGAAGCGCCATCTGCAGAAGTCCGCGCTGACCATCGCCGCGCTGATGCTCGCGGGCCTGGCCGCCACCGACCCGCGCGGCGGCGCCGTCGACGAGCGCGTGAACTTCGGCGGCAAGGACCTGGTCGTCGCGGTGGACGGCTCCAACAGCTTCATCTACGCCGAGGACGGCCGCATGGACGAGGCCAAGAAGGAGCTCGGCGCCTTCATCGAGCGCCTGCGCGGCACCGACCGCGTCGGCCTGGTGGTCTTCGCGGGAGGCGCGCGCACGGCGTCGCCGATCTCGGTGGACTACGGCAACTTCGCGTTCAAGCTGGACCGCCTGGAGCGCGAGGCGCGCGGCCTCAAGGAAGGCTCGGACCTGGGCGAGTCGGTGAAGTTCGCCGTCGAGCGCTTCGACGACGCCAAGAAGATCGGCGACCGCCCGCGCATCCTGATCGTGATCTCCGACGGCGAGTCGTTCGACTCCGAGATCGACGCCGCGATCAAGGCCGCGCAGGAGAAGGGCGTCGTCGTCTACACGATCGGCATGGGCTCGCCCGCCGGCGTGAGGATGAAGGTGCCGACCGAGGACGGGAAGGGCAGCGAGTACATCATCGACTCTAAGACCGGCGCGCCCGCCGTCACGCATCTCGAGGAGGCCAAGCTGCGGCGTCTCGCCGAATCCACCGGCGGCGCGTACTTCCGCGCCGGCCACGGCGCGACGATCGACAAGGTGATGGAGCTGGTCGCCTCCCGCGAGAAGGGCCGCCACTCCGACTCGATCAAGTCGCCCCAGCCGATCGGCGGCTACCTGCTGTGGCCCGCGCTGGCCTTGCTCCTGCTCGACCTGCTCCTGCCCGGCCGCTCGCTGCTGCGCCGCGACGCGCCCGCGCCGAAGGCGAAGGGCAAGGGCCCGGGCGCCGCCGGGATGATGGGCGCCGCGCTGATCCCGCTGGCCGCCTGGCCGCAGATCCTGCCGTTCGCGCTGCTGGCCGTCGTCGTCTCCGGTCTCGTCGCCGCCGACGTGTGGACGAAGGGCGCGGTGCTGCGGGCCGCGCGCGAGGCCTGGCAGAGGCGGACGCGCTTCGTGCCGAAGGGCGTCGCCGCCGACCTGGACGCGCTGTTCGACCTGCGCGAGGCGGACCGCCCGCGCCTGGCCGCGTTCGTCGCGCGCTGGCAGGGCGCCAAGGACGCGGCCCGCCCCGCGCTGATCGCCGAGGCCGCCGCCGACGACGCGCTGTGGCGCGAGATGCTGAGCGCCGCCTGCCTGTCGGGCGCGGGCGCCGAGGCGCACGAGGCCGTGCTGGGCGCCCTGCGCGCGCAGACGCGCTCCCGCCTGGAGCCGCTGGCGCCGGTGGTCTCCCGCGTCGCCGCGCGCCGCGGCCTGCTCGCCTGGCTCGACCACGCCGACGCGCGCGAGCGCGTGGGCGCGCTCGAGGACCTGGCCGCCGAGCGGCCGTTCGCCGCGCCGCTGCCGCCGGCGCCGCGCCCGTCGCGTCCCGGCCTGGCCGCCCGCGCGGGACGCGCCGCGACGCTCGGGCTGGTGGCGCTCAGCCTGGTGATGTCCGGCCTGTCCATCGACGGCACCGCGCGCTTCTCGCGGCAGCAGGCCGCCGCCGAGGCCGCCGCGTTCACGATCTTCTACGGCGACGACATGTTCGTCTTCTCCGACCGCTACATCGACGAGCGCATCCCGCAGATCGTCCTGCCCGCCCTGCGCGACTGGCACAAGACGGCGCGCGAGGCGGGCGCGGAGTACGAGCGCGCGCTGCAGGTCCTGCGCGAGTCGCCCGACCCGAAGGCCGACAACCTGCTCGTCGTCGCGTTCCGCCGCGCGTCGCTGCTGCCGCTGACGCCGGCCGCGGAGACCACGCTCCTCAAGGCGATGGTCGAGCGCGACAGCGACGCGCTGTGGGCCTCGCTCGACCGCACGATCGCGCAATCCGGCGATGACGCCCGCCAGGCCGCGCTGCTGGTGAAGCTGGTGATGCTCGGCGTCGAGGTCGGCAACGAGCACGCGTTCGGGAACCTGTTCCGCGCGCTGAAGAGCCCGAACGACGAGGCGCGCGGCGCCGCGTTCGAGGCGCTGTACGGCGCGATGGCCGCCGCCGAGGCGAAGGCCCCGTTCTACCCGCGCCTGGCCGCGATCAACGCGCGCTTCGCCGCCGACCCGGCCCTGCAGATGTGGACCGAGGTGTTCGCCCTGCGCCGCGCCTCCTCCCCGGGCGCCGACGCGCTCGACGCCGAGAAGACCCGCGCCTTCTTCGATCAGCTGCTCTCCAACGCCGCCGCGCTCGACGCCCAGCGCCCCGCCGCCTTCGCCGCGGCGCTCGCGCAGGCCAAGCAGTCGGGCCAGGACCCGCAGCTCCCGCCGTCGATGCTCGCCGCGGAGCTCGGCATGATGGCGAAGTTCGCCGAGCGCGCGCAGGGCGGCGACCCCGCCGCCGTCGTCCCGCCGGCGCTGGCGGGCATCGTGCGCTACGCGGTGAACTCCGCGACGACCGCCCTCATCAAGGAGGCCGAGAAGGCGTACCCCGGCCTGCACGAGAAGCTCGTCGCCGACGGCGTCGTCCTGGCCGACACCCCGGGCTCCGCGTCCTCGGATCACGACGATTACGAGATCTACTACGGCTATCACGGCTATCCGGGCCGCGGCTCCTCGTCGCCGACGCCGAACTACCGGGAACGCTACAAGCTGAGCCACCTGCGCGCCCTCCAGGCGGACCTCGCCGCGGCCGCCGGGGCCTTCCACGACGACGACGCCAAGAAGGCGCTCGCCGCCGCCGAGGTCGCCGACCGCGGCGCCTCCGTGCTCGAGGCGGGCCTGGCCGGCGGCGCGCGCGCGGGCATGATGGAGGGCGGCACCCAGGCCGAGAAGGACGCCGAGGCCCTGCTGCCGCTGCTGCGCGAGGGCACGCGGGTGTTCACCGGCACCGAGTTCCTCCAGATGCTGCGCCGCCACGGCCTGGCGCCGGCGCTCGGCGAGTCCACCAGCGAGCTCGCCTATCCCGAGGCGCTCGACTCCGCGGCGCTGGACTCCCTGCGCGGACTGCTCGCGGAGATGGCGCGGACCGGGAAGATGGACGGCGGCGCGCGCGACCTGAATTGGACCGAGAAGCAGTTCCTCGCGCGCCTGCTCGAGGAGCCGTCGCCGCTGACCGCCGGCCGGCCCGCGAGCGGCCTGTTCGGGCCCGCCGACCAGTCCGCGCTCGCGATCGCGCGCCTGATGCGCGCGGTGGATTCCCGCAAGGACGACGCTGCCTTCCTGTTCGACGCGGAGGCCCAGCTCGTCGCCCGCCTGCAGTCGCCCGCCGGCGCGGCGGACGCGGCGGCCGACCTCGGCCAGGTCATCCCGCAGCTGCTCTCCAAGCTGGACGCGGCCGGCCGCGGCGCCGAGGCTCGCGCGCTGCTGACGAAGGCCGTGGACGGCGGCAAGCTCCCCGCCGCGGCGCTGCAGGCCCTGCGCCCGCAGGCCGACGTCCGCCTCAAGGCGCTCGCCGACGAGTACGAGAAGGCCTTCAAGGACGCCGGCGCCGTCGACCGCCTGATCGAGGCCGACCTGCGGATCACCGATTCGGACATGCGCACCGAGTTCAAGCTGCGCCACTACGACGCCCTGCTCGCCGCGGCGCGCGCGTCCGCCGCCGCCGGCAAGCCGACGGCCGCGCAGAAGGCCGTCGTCGCGAAGCTCGAGAAGGAGCTGCCGGCGATGCGCGCCTTCGCGGCCAAGCTCGGCGTGCCCGCGGGGGACGCGCCCGGCGAGTTGGAGCTCGCGAACCTGAACAAGTCCCTGCACGCGGCGTACCTGAAGCTCCCCGGCGTCGAGTTCTGGGACGCGCTGAAGGCGAAGGGCCTCGCCGTCGACCGCTCCGGCTACGACAAGGAGCAGTCGTGGTTCTCCTCGTACACGCCGGCGCAGGTCCGGGCGATCCGCGACTACATGGCGGCGACGCTGGCTTCCGGCAAGTGGTCCAAGGACCGCGACCTCACCGACGAGGAGAAGAAGATCTTCGCCCAGGGCGTCAAGGCGGCCGACGCGCTCCTGGCCCGGCTCGCGAAGGCCCCGGCCGCGCCGAAGACCGGCCTCCACGGCTTCGCGCCCCTCGGCGTCCTGCTGGCCGGGACGGCGCTGGGCTCCTGGGCGTTCGCGGCCGTCGCGGCGGCGGTCGCGACCTGGCTGATCTGGAAGTACGCCTTCCGGGAGACGGACGCCGCGGCGCCGCCGGCCGCGGAGCGCGAGGCCGCGTCCTCGGCGCGCCGCGCCCGCATCGCCTTCGCCGCCAAGCGCATGGCGAGCTCCGTGGTCTCCGGCGCGTTCCGCTCGCGCTTCATCGGCGCCGGCGGCGCCGAGTTCGCCGAGGCCCGCCCGTACGCCGGCGAGGACTACCGCGAGATCGACTGGAAGACGACCGCCAAGAAGGGCGAGACCTACGCCAAGAAGTTCGAGCTCGAGCGCGACATGCCGCTCGTCCTGCTCGTGGACATCAGCCGTTCCGGCCGCTTCGGCACGCGCGGCTTCGACAAGAGCGCGGTGATCGCCGAGGTCTCCGCGACGCTGGCGCTGGCCGCGGCGCGCTCCAACGTGCGCGTCGGCGCGGTGCTGTTCAGCGACCGCGTCGAGGCCGTGATCCCCGTCCGCGGCGGCGGGCGGCACGCGGCGGCGCTGGTGGACGCGCTGCTGGCCGCCGAGCCGTCGGGCAAGGGCACCGACCTGACGCCGGCGCTTGAGGCCGCGCGCGGACTGTCGAAGTCCCGCGCGATGGTCGCCGTCGTCTCCGACTTCCTGGCCCCCGATTTCCGCGAGCCGCTCGCCGC
>JACQBB010000317.1 GCA_016194625.1 Elusimicrobiota bacterium
CGCGCTCCACGGCCTCAGCGAGCTGCCTCCGGAGGTGTTCCGGGGACTGCTGCGGATCGCCGCGAGGGACCCCGACTGGCGCGTGCAGACGGCGGCCGCGGCGCTCGCCGCGGACCATCGCGGCGACGCGCGCCTGGACGCGGCGATGGCGGAGCTGGCGGCCTCGGCGCGCGCGCGCGCGCAGGACCCGCGCGACGACCGCGCGGCGGACGTGCTCGAATGGCTCTCGCGCGCGGACCGGCCGCGGCTGTGCGCGCCCGCGGCGCGCTGACGCTCAGAGCGCGAAGAAGCGCCGGATCTGCGTGAGCAGGTCGGCGGAGTCGCCGCGCAGGAGCTCCTCGCGGCGGCGCTCGTCGCGCACGCCGCGCGCGCTCTCCAGGCCGGCGCGGCGCTCGGCGAGCTTGCGGGCGACGCTCTCCGCCAGCTCCGGGCGCTTGGCCAGGACCTCGCGGAAGCTCTCGGCGTCCAGGCGGTAGGAGTCCACGTCCTCGACGGCGACGACCGTCGCCGAGCGCGGCTCGCCGGTGAGCAGGGCCATCTCGCCCATGTAGTCGCCGGCTTTCAACCGCGCGACCTTCTCGGCGCCGCGCGAGTCGCGCAGCTGGACCTCGGCCTCGCCGCGGGCGAGCACGTACAGCCAGCGTCCGGCGGCTCCCTGGCGCGTCATCGCCTCGCCGCGCGCGAACGGGGCGGGGCGCAGGCGCGCCGCCAGCGCCCGCAGCTCGTCGGGCGTCAGCGGCTGGAACAGGTCCACGCCGCGCAGGGCCGCGAGGCGGCGGGCGTCCTCGTCGGCGGCGCGGCGCTCGCGCACGGCGCGGGCGTCCTCGAACGCGACCGACTGCGAGGGCTCGACGGCCAGGGCGATCCCGGCGCGCGCCAGCGCGTAGAACGCGCGCACGCGGGCGCCGGACAGCGCGTCGGCGTCCTTCGTGAAGTCGGTCACCCAGATCCGCGCCGAGTAGGCGGCGGTCCCCGCCCCCAGCTCCGCCGCGACGACGGTCGGGGGCGGGTCGGCCGCGACGAAAGGCGCGGGGTCGTCGCGCAGGGCCTTCTCGACGACGGCGATCACCTCGCTGGGTCCCCAGGCGAGGGGGACGGAGAAGCCGAACGCGTAGCGCCGCCGCCGGCCGGCCGCGCGCCCGAGCGCCACGACGACGCTCTTCATCAGCTGGCTGTTCGGGACGACGATCACGTCGCCGGCCGCGGTCGCGATCTGCGTCTGGCGCCAGCGGATCTCGCGGACGACGCCCTCGTCGGCGCCGACGCGCACCCAGTCGCCGGGGTGCAGGGTCTGGTCGAGCTGGAGGACCATGCCGCCGAGCACGTTGCCCAGCGTGTCCTGCAGCGAGAACGCGAGGATCGCGGTCATCACCGCCGAGGTGGCGATCAGGCCGCTGAAGTCGACGCCCGCGGCGGTCAGCCCGCCGAGCACGCCGAGAGCGTACGCGACGGCCAGGATCAGGTCGCGCGCGAGCGCCGACAGGTGGACGCGCAGGCGCGGCAGGACGATGTCGAACAGGACGACGCCGACGGCGTTGATGGCGGCCAGCGCCGCGCCGAGCTGGCCGGCGGCGCGCAGGAGGCGCACCGCGCGGTCGGGGATGCCGCCGCCCCAGGCGAAGACGGCCGCGGAGAGGGCCAGGAACAGCAGGGCGGCGCCCGCCATCGCGGCCGCGGCGGCGAGGCGCCGGCGCGACGAGCGCACCAGCGCGTACAGGACCGCGATCGCGCCGAACAGCAGGGGCAGCACGCCCGTCAGGACCGGTCCGACGGCTTCGACGAAGGCCTCTCGGAAGCTCACGCCGGGATTCTATCATTGACCGGGGACAACACGCGGGGCCTAGGACGCTCGTCCCGCGCGCGGGACCCGAGGGCCCAGAGGGACGGCCGCGGGGCGTGGGATAATATCCGCATGACCCGAGCCGCTCTCGCCCTCTCCGCCCTGATCCTCCTGCCCGCCGCGCGCGCCGCCGCCGAGCCGGGCCGCCGCGCCGCCCTCGCCGCCCTCGTCGCCGCCCTGCCCGAGAAGAACCCGAACGAGGACCCGGGCTACCTCGAGCTCGCCGGCGTGACTCTCGCCGACCAGCTCGCCTCCTGCCGCTGGGACGGACGCCAGACGGCCTCCATCGAGCGCCTGATCAAGGTCTTCGACAAGTACATGAAGCCGGACGGCGGCGGCAAGGACGCTCTGCTCAAGGCGATCGCGCAGCTCCCCGACTTCTCGGAGAAGGACCGCGACCCGGAGCAGGAGCGGGACTACGGCCGGCTCGCGCTGGGCATCCGCCTGGCGCCGGACATGACGCGCGCGCGCCTCGTCGCCGAGGCGTGCCGCCCGCTGCTGCGGATGCACTTCGACGGCGGCGCCTCCCGGGCCCGCCTCGCGGAAGCCGTCGAGAGGGCGAAGGCCGCCCTCGACGCCGCCGAGAAGCCCGAGTGAGCGCGCTCTTCTCGCCGCTGACGCTGCGGAGCGCGACGCTGCGCAACCGGGTGATCGTCTCCCCGATGTGCCAGTACTCGTGCCGGGACGGCCTCCCGACGGAGTGGCACCTCGTCCATCTGGGCTCGCGCGCGGTCGGCGGCGCGGGCATGGTGATCGCCGAGGCGAGCGCCGTCGTCCCCGAGGGGCGCATCTCTCCGTCGGACGCGGGGCTGTGGAACGACGCGCAGGCGCGGGCCTGGGCGCCGGTCGCGCGCTTCGTGAGCGAGCACGGCGCGGTCCCCGCGATCCAGCTCGCCCACGCGGGCCACAAGGCCTCGACCTTCGCGCCGTGGGACGGCAACGGTCCCGTCTCCGGCCTCCAGGGCTGGGCGCCGGTCGGCGCGTCCGCGCTGCGCTTCGACGCGGGCTATCCCGAGCCGCGCGCTCTCTCGACCAACGAGGTCGCCGCCCTTCCCGGCCGCTTCGCCGACGCCGCGGGGCGCGCGCTGGACGCGGGCTTCGAGGCGGTCGAGCTTCATTTCGCGCACGGCTACCTGGTCCATTCGTTCCTGTCGCCCCTGACCAACCTGCGCACGGACGCGTACGGCGGCGATTTCGAGCGCCGGACCCGGCTCGCCGTGGAGATCGCGGCCGCCGTGCGCCGCGTCTGGCCCGACCGCCTGCCCCTGCTCGCCCGCGTCTCGGCGACCGACTGGGCGGACGGCGGCTGGGACCTTCCGCAGACCGTCGAGCTCGCCCGGCGCCTCAAGGCCGCGGGCGTGGACTTCCTCGACTGCTCGACGGGCGGCCTGGTCCCGCACGCCAAGATCCCCGCGGGACCCGGCTTCCAAGTCCCGTTCGCCGAGGCGGTCCGCCGCGAGACGGGACTGCCGACCGGCGCGGTCGGCTTCATCACCGAGCCGGCGCAGGCCGAGGAGATCGTCGCGTCCGGCAAGGCCGACGCGGTCCTGCTCGCGCGCGAGCTCCTGCGCGACCCGTACTGGCCGCTGCGCGCCGCGACGGCGCTCGGCGCCGACGGGCCGTGGCCCAAGCAGTACCTGCGCGGCAAGCCGTCGCGCTGACGCCGGGCCCCTTGCCCGGACGCGGGCGAGGAGGTACCCTCTCCCGAGAGGCGGCCGTTTCGTCGCCAGCCGTCGGTCCGGAGGTCGGCATGAAGGCATTGGCGCTGCTCGTGTCGGCGGCACTCGTGATCGGCGCGGCCCCGCCGCCGCCGTCGGCGTCCACCGGGACCGCGGCCGCTCCGCCCCAGGAGCTGCCGTTCATCGAGGTCTCGACCATCACGATCACGGCGCCGCGCGCGCGCGACGAGTCCGAGATCAAGGTCCTCAAGACGGCGCGCGCGGCGGGCGCGGGCGTCGGCGTCGCCGGCGCCGGGATGATGACCTACGTGCTCCTGCTGGACCTGACGGGTCCCTTCGGCTGGGCGGCGTCGCTGATCTTCCTGGGCGGCATGACCGCCTACCTGTCGCACCGCCGCCTCCAGGGCTACCAGGACTTCCCGCCGAAGGAAGCCGCGCCCGCCGCGCCCGCGGTCTCGACGGCGGCCGCCCGGGGCTCCTCGCGATAGGCTAGAATCGCGGCATGACCGCTCCCGCGACGATCGACGACGCCGCCGTCGTCCTTCACCTGTTCGTGCGCGCCGCGCCGGGCCGTCGCGGCGACTTCCTCGCCTTCTGCCGCCGCGCGTTCCCGGTCTACGAGTCCGTCGGCGGTCTGCGCATGGCGCTGTACGAGGACTCCGGCGACCCCGACGCCTTCGACGAGGTCGGCTACTACGCGACGATGGACGACTACCGCCGCTCCACGGCCGCGCTGGAGTCCGACCCCGCGCAGGCCGCCCTCA
>JACQBB010000318.1 GCA_016194625.1 Elusimicrobiota bacterium
GGAAGAGGAGGAGGCCGAGAAGCAGAAGGTCTGGAAGGTGGACACCGTGCGCCGCCTGCTCAAGGACCTGGGGCTCAAGTCGATGATGGACGGCTGGAAGGTCGCCGTCGTGCCCGACGCCCAGCGCCTCAACGAGGCGTCGGCCAACGCGATGCTGAAGTTCTTGGAAGAGCCGCTGCCGCGCACGCTGTGGATACTCGCCGCGACCCAGCGCGAGCGCCTGCCCAAGACCATCGCGTCGCGCTGCTTCACCGTGCCCTTCGGGCCCCTGCCCGCCGCGGTGCTCGAGAAGATCCTCGTCGGCCGCTCGATCCCGGCGGCGCGCGCCAAGACGCTGGCGGCGCTGTCCGACGGCTCCGCCGGCCGCGCGCTGGAGCTGGCGCAGGCCGACGAGCTCCCGTCCGGAGGCCCGCTGTCCGCCGTCACCGCCGCCGACGGCCTGCCCCGCGACCTGGCCGCCGCGCGCGTGAAGGTGGAGCGCGCGCTGTTCGCGCTCGGCCAGGACCTGCGGTTCAAGCACCTGGACGGCGTCCGCCCGTTCTCCGCCGTCGAAGGCCCGCTGAAGGAGCTCGCGCGCCTGCGCGCGGCCCTGCGCGCCAACGCCGACCCCAAGCTCATCCTGACGCTCGCCGCGCTCGAGGCCGAATCCGCCCAATGAAGAAATACTACATCACGACCCCGCTCTATTACGTGAACGCCGCCCCGCACGTGGGCCACGCGTACACCACCGTCGCCGCCGACGTGCTCGCGCGCCACAAGCGCGCCCGCGGCGTGCCGACGCACCTGCTCACCGGCACCGACGAGCACGGCCTCAAGATCGAGGAGGCCGCGAAGGCCGCCGGCAAGCACAACATCGACTTCTGCGACATGACCTCCGCGAAGTTCCGCGACCTGTGGAAGCACCTCGACGTCCATTTCGACGACTACATCCGGACCACGGAGAAGCGCCACGAGGACCGCGTCCAGGAGCTGTTCGCCCGCCTGCAGAAGTCCGGCGACATCTACAAGGGCCACTACCGCGGCTGGTACTGCGTCTCCGACGAGACCTTCTTCACCGAGACCGAGGCCGCGCCCGACGAGAAGGGACGCCGCCTGTGCCCGAACAAGGAGTGCCGCAAGCCGCTCTCGCAGGTCGAGGAGGAGAGCTGGTTCTTCAAGCTCTCCAAGTACCAGCAGCCCCTGCTCGACCACTACAAGGCGAACCCGTCGTTCCTCTCCCCGGCGCACCGCGCCTCCGAGGTCCTGCGCTTCGTCGAGGCCGGCCTGCAGGACCTCTCGGTGTCCCGCCAGAAGGTGAAGTGGGGCGTCGAGGTCCCCGGCGACGAGTCGCACACGGTGTACGTGTGGTTCGACGCGCTGATCAACTACTGGTCGGCCGCGGCCGGCGCCGACGACCTGTGGCCCGCCGACGTGCACATCGTCGGCAAGGAGATCTACCGCTTCCACGCGGTGATCTGGCCCGCGATGCTGATGGCCGCGGGCCTGCCGCTGCCGAAGAAGGTCTTCGCGCACGGCTGGTGGACGGTGGACGGCAAGAAGATGTCGAAATCAGCCGGGAATTTCTTAGATCCGTACGAGATCACGCACGAGTGGGGCGTGGACGCGTTCCGCTACTTCCTGATGCGCGAGATGCCGTTCGGCAAC
This sequence comes from Elusimicrobiota bacterium, assembly GCA_016194625.1. The sequence goes on from JACQBB010000318.1 coordinate 1,645, forward strand.
GACGGCGACTTCTCCAAGGCCGCCCTCAAGAAGCGCTACAACGCCGAGCTCGCCAACGACCTGGGCAACCTGGTCAAGCGCGTGGTCGACATGACCGACAACTTCCTGGGCGGCAAGCTCCCCTCCAAGCCGCCGCTGGAGGGCGACTTCCACACGACCGCCGTCGCCCGCCGCACCGCCGAGATCGACGCGAAGATGGACGCGCTCGACTTCTCCGGCGCGCTCGACGTGATCTGGGAGGTCGTCCGCGGCCTCAACACGCGCGTCAACGAGAAGATGCCATGGAAGCTGGCCAAGTCCGACATGAAGGAGTGCGAGCTGGTCCTGTTCGACCTGGTCTGGTCGCTGCGCCTGGTCGCGCGCTGGATCGAGCCCTTCATGCCGCGCAAGTCCGCCGAGATGCAGACCCAGCTCGGCGTGCGCCAGTTCCCCGACGCGCTGACGGCGGAGGACGTGCTCAACGGCGTGACCCAGCACCCGGGCGCGATCCACAAGAGCCCGCCGCTGTTCCCGCGCAAGGAGTAGGCCCGGGGCGATGGTCCGCGCGCGCGACGCCGTCCTGCTCGTGCCCGCCGTGTTCCTGGCGCTCAGCCTGGACCGGATCGACCCCGACCGCCTCCCGCCGGCGGTCGTGCTCGTCCCGACCTGGGAGGAGGCGGCCCCGGCGCTGCCCGGACGCAACGAGGGCCGCTTCGGACGGCCGGGCGACCCGCTGAACATCGTCTTCGTCGGCACCGCGGGCTCGGTGCGGGCGGCCCTGACCGCCGCGGGCTGGACCGAGGTCCCCACGGCGACGCGCCGGTCCCTCGCCGCGGGCGCCGCGGAGCTGCTCGCGGGCCGCACGCTGGCCTCGTTCCCGCCGATGAACGACTACCGCCTGCTCGGACGCCGCCAGGACATGAACTGGGCTCTGCCGGTCCGCGGCGTCTCGGAGCGGCACCATTTCCGGCTGTGGCGCACGGGGATGATCGACCGCCTGGGCCGCTCCTACTGGTGGGGCTCCGGGAACCACGACCTCGCGGTGCGCTGGCGCGACCTGTCGCACGTCCCCGACCCCGACTCGGACCGCGAGCGCGACGAGCTGGTCCGCAGCCTGGAGGCGTCGCCGGCGGTCGAGGCCCTCGTCGTCGCGCCGCTGCCGCAGATCCCCGCCGACGGGGTCAACGACAAGGGCTATCCGTTCCGCACCGACGGCCGCGTCGCCGTCGTCGTGCTCCGCGCGCCCCGCCCGAAGCGCTGACGGCCGCTACGGCTTGGCGGGGCGCTCCTCCTCGATCCAGGTCGCCTCGCGCTTGTCCGGGGACTTCGCCGCCGCGGGAGCGGCGGGCGCCGCGGCGTCCGCAGGCTGCTCGGCGCTCTCGACCTTGAGCGACTTCAGGTCGCCGGTGTCGGGATCGCGCAGCTGCACGGTCGTCCCCGGGGACACCGCCCCCGAGCGGCGCCGCCCCGCCGGATGGCGGCTCATGTACCAGGCGAACGCCGCGATCCAGAGCAGCACGATCGCCACGGCGACGAGGCGGGCGGTCTTCGGGTCGACGGCGAGCGCGGGCGCGGGAGTCAGCGCGGGCTCGCCGGGGACGGAGGGAGCGGAAGGCTCGCCTCCCCTCGACTTGCGGCGCCGCTCCTCGGCCTTGCGCAGCTTCTCGAAGATGACGCCGCAGGCGGGGCACTCGACGGCTTTGTCGGGGACGGCGGCCGCGCACTTCGGGCAGTCCATCGCCGCCCCTCAGCGCCCCGTCGAGCCGAAGCCGCCTTCGCCGCGGGCGGTGGCGCCCAGGTCCTCGGAGTCGATCGGCGCGGGAGTCGCGATCGGGATCACCAGCATCTGCGCGACGCGCTCGCCCTTCTTGACCGTATGCGCCTCGCGCGACAGGTTCCACACGACGACGCCGACCTCGCCGCGGTAGCCGGCGTCGATGACGCCGCCGGCGGTCTTCAGGCCGCGCTTGGCCATCGACGAGCGGTCGCAGACCAGGCCCACGTGGCCGGGCGGCACCGCCACGGCCACGCCGGTCCTCAGCACGCGCCC
>JACQBB010000319.1 GCA_016194625.1 Elusimicrobiota bacterium
GCGCCGCGGCGAGAAGATCGGCGACGTCCCGGAAGGCCAGCTCGGCGTTCCGGTGCACGCGAGCATCGACGGCGTAGTGGGCTCGGTCACGGACTGCGTGGAGATCGTCGGAGAGGGGAAGCGATGAAGAACTCGATCGGCGGCGTGGAGCTCAGCAGCATGGCCAAGGGCTTCGAGACCACGGACGCGATGCTCAAGGCGGCCTCGGTCGAGATCCTGCTCGCGCGCACGATGTGCCCGGGCAAGTACGCGGTCATCGTCGCCGGCGACGTGGGCGACGTGCGCGCCGCGGTGGACGCGGGCGTCGCGAAGGCCGCCGAGGCGCACGTGGACCACTTCGTCATCCCGAACCTGCATCCCGACATTTTCCCGGCGATCTCCGCCGTCAACGTCCCCGGCGAGCTGCAGGCGCTGGGCATCGTGGAGACCTTCTCGATCGCCTCGCTCGTCGAGGCCGCCGACGCCGCGGTGAAGTCGGCCAACATCCGGCTCGTCGAGATCCGCCTGGCGATGGCGCTGGGCGGCAAGGCCTTCGTCAGCTTCACCGGCTCGGTCGCCGACTGCGAGACCGCCGCGGCCGTCGCCGCGCAGAGCGCCGGCGAGAAGGGACTGCTGGTGCAGAAGGTCGTCATCGCCCAGCCGCGGCCGGAACTCCTGACCGAGCTCGTTTAAGGACAGAACGGGTCTTGAATCCAGGGCGCGCGCGGCCTATACTGGGGTCGTGAAGCGCTCGTCGACGGGGATCCTGCGGCCGGCCGCGTTCCTGGCCGGCCTCGCGTTCGTCCTGGCCGCGCCGGCGGGGGCGTCCGTCCTCCACGCGGCCGCGCATCGCTCGGGCTTGGCCGCCGCGCACGCCAAAGGCTCCGACCGGCACCTCGTCGCCTCGTCGGGAGTCGACGCGGGCGTCCAGACGCGGGCGCCGTCCGTCGCGCTGCCCGCCGTCCCGCGCGCGCCCGTCGTCCCGGGCGTCCGCGCCGCCGCCGCTCTCTCCGTCTTCGCCGCGCCCGCGCTCCCCGCGCGGGCCGCTCCCGCGGACTCCCGGGCGCCTCCCGCCTGACCGCCGCCGTTCCCGCCCGTCGTCCCGCCGCCGCGCGCGGCCGCCGTCCGACCCGTCAGGAGGAACCATGAATCCCGCACAGCTCCATCTCGTCGTGAACCATCTGCCCGTGCTCGGCGCCGTCTTCGGCGCCGCGCTGACCGCCGCCGGCTTCGTCCTCGCCAAGGACGACCTGAAGAAAGCCGGACTGTGGACCTTCGTGCTCGCCGGCGCGTCCGCGCTCGGCGCCGACCTGAGCGGCGACGGCGCGGAGGAGGTCGTCGAGCATCTGCCCGGCGTCCTGGAGTCGGCGATCCACGCCCACGAGGAGGCCGCCGAGAAGGCGCTGATCGCCCTGCTGGTCGTGGGCGCGACCGCGCTGGCGACGCTGATCCACGCGTGGCGCGCGAAGGCGCTGTCGAGCCGCTTCGCGGCCGCGGTGCTGGCCCTGTCCCTGCCCGCGTGCGCGCTGGTCGGCTGGGCCGCGCATCTCGGCGGCCTGATCCGTCACACGGAGCTGCGAGGCGGGAACGCGGCGGCGGCCGCGCCGGAGGCCGGCGAGAAGGGCGAGGCGGGGGAGCGCGACTGAACCGTCAGCGCGAGCAGGAGGTCGTGCCCGACGGGTAAGCCGCGCGGTACCAGGCGCGGACCGCGGCGGCGTCGGCGTCCAGCTGAGCCGGGTCGCGGACGTCCTTCTGCGTGTAGTCCAGGAAGCGCGCGTACTCGCCGGCCAGCGCGTCGTCCATCGTCGCGCCGCCCTTGTAGGCGCCGGCCGAGTCCTGCAGGTAGATGACCTCGTAATCCGAGAGGTAGATCGTCTCGAAGGCGTCCGCCTTCTTGGCCGGGTACTGGGCCTTCACCGCGGCCTGGTACTTGGCGAAATCGGTCTCGCTGGCGGCGAGCACGGTCGGCCACTCGGTGTCGGGGCGGATCGTCACGCCCATGCGGGCCGTCACCGCGTCGATGATGCAGTCCTGTCGGCTCTGCAGGGTCCGCGTCGTCCCGATCGCCTTGCCGATGGACGGCCAGCGGCTCGGCTCGTGCCCGAGTTCCTTGAGGCGCTGGAGCTTCTCGTCGGCCTTCGCCTTGCCGATCATCGCCGAGATGTCCTCGGAGGTGTAGCCGAAGAACTCCTGGGCGGAGGCGGCGGAGCAGGCGAGCAGGGCGAGGGACAGGACGAGGAGGTTTCTCATGCGGAGATTATGCCCGTCCCCGGGCGTCGGCGCCTGGGGACTTGGACCCAGGCGGCCGGGCCGGTGGTCCTACCTCGCGGGCACGAGTTCGCCGGAGACGGCTCCCTCCAGGAGGGGGTTCTGCTCGCGGTCCTGCTTGGCGGCCGCGTTCTGGACCCGGGGCTTGAGGTACTCGTACAGTCCCAGCGGCGTGACCGCGCCGGACTTGTCGGCGGCTTCGCCGCCCAGACCCTTGAGGAAGTAGTAGGTGAACAGGCCGTGGCCCTGCTCCGGCGCCGCGCCGGTGATCTCCCCCGGCCCCGCGGCGGCGAAGAGGAGGATCGGACTGCCGGCGGGGACCGAGACGCCCGCCTTCGTGACGAGCGGCCGCGCGCCGGCGGGGAGGACCGAGCGCCCGCCCATGCCCGAGAAGCACGCGTCGAGCGCGACGACGACCTGGCGCGCCTTGAGCTTGCCGAGGCTCTCGTACAGGCTCTTGACCGGGTACGCCGTCTTGTCGAGGAGGGACGGCATGCCGTCGTACGGCACCAGGAAGACCTGGCCGGTCGCCGCGTCGGGCGAGCCGTGGCCCGAGAAGTAGAAGAAGACCCGCGAGGCGGCGCCGACGCTCCGCGGCAGCCAGTCCTCGACGAGCGCGCCGATGGACGCGCGGGTGGCGCGGCTGCCCGACAGGAAGCGGACGTTGCGCGCGGGGACTCCGAGCGCGGTCAGGCGGGCGCGCACGGCTTCCGCGTCGCGCTCGGCGAACTGGGCGTCGGGCAGGCCGTTGGCGTACTTCTCGACGCCGACGACCACGGCGAAATCGTCGGGATTCTCCGGGCGCGCCGGTCCGGGCGTGTCGACGTCGGAGACGAGCGCGCGGGCGGGCGCCGGCGCCGCCGCGCGGGGCGCGAAGGAGCGTTCAGCCTTCTCCAAAATCCGCGCGACGTCGGGGTGGGACGCGGTCTCGGCGACCATCCGCGGCGTCACGTTGGCCGCGCGCACGGTCGGGTCGGCGCCCTGCTCCAGGAGATAGGCGACGATCCCCTTGTCTCCGCGCTGAGCCGCGAGGAAGAGGGGGGTCTCGCCGCGGTCGTCCACGGCGTCGAGCGCAGCGCCGTGCAGGACGAGGCTGCGGACGATGGCCAGGTCGCCCTGCCGGGCGGCGCCGTGGAGGGGCGTCAGCCCCTCGTAGCAATGCGCGGACGGGTCGGCGCCGTTCGCGAGCAGGAGCTTGACGACGGGTTCGGGGTCCTTCTTGTCGGCGAATTCCGCCATCGCGTACAGCGGAGAGCAGCCGCCGCCGTCCGGGTCGGACCCTTTCGCTCCGGCCCACAGCAGTTGCTCGACCGAGTCCGCGGCCCGGACGGCGGCGGCGACATGGATGGGGGCGCGGCCGCCCTTGCCCAGCTTCCTGGGGTCGGCGCCTTTCGACAGCAGCGTGTAGACCGTGACCTTTTCCCCGGTCCTGGCCGCAATCAGCAGCGGCGTCCGGCCCTTCTCGTCGAGCTCGTCGACGCTCTTCTTGAAGCCCTCGGGGTCCTTCTCCGCCATCATCAGGATGTCGATGGTGCTTCCGGACGCGGCGGCGTCGTGGAGGGGGTTCGCGCGCGCGGGGACGCAGGCCGACAGGAACAAGGCGAGGAGGGGATTCATGCCCGTATTCTACCCCACGCGCGGCCGGACCGGCGGCGCTAAGCCAGCTCGATGCCGACCGGGCAGTGGTCGGAGCCCATCACGGCCTGCTCGATGAACGCCTTCTTGAGGCGGGGCCGGAGGTTCTCGCTGACGAAGAAGTAGTCGATGCGCCAGCCCACGTTGCGCTCGCGCGCGCGGGACTGCTGGTCCCACCAGCTGTACTGCTCGGGGCGCTGGTCGAACTCGCGGAAGGTGTCGATGAAGCCGTCGGCGAGGAAGCGGTCCATCCACGCGCACTCCTCGGGGAGGACGCCGGAGATCTTGCGGTTCTCCTTGGGGCGGGCCAGGTCGATGTCCTTGTGCGCGGTGTTCACGTCGCCGCACACGACGATCTTGTCGTCGCCGCGCTTGCGGTAGCGGGGGATGACTTTCTTAAGGAACGCCTCGTAGAAGTCCATCTTGAACTTCAGGCGGACCTCGTCGCGCTTGCCGTTCGGGAAGTAGATGTTGAACAGCGTGACGTCCCCGTGCTTGGTGGCGAGCACGCGCCCCTCACCGTCGAATTCCTCGATGGAAAAGCCGCGCTCCACCTTGGACGGCGGTTCCTTGGAGAAGGTCGCCACGCCGGAGTAGCCCTTCTTCGCGCCCCAATGCCACTCGCCGTGGTAGCCGAACGGGTTCAGCACCTCGGGCGTCAGCTGCTCCGGCC
>JACQBB010000030.1 GCA_016194625.1 Elusimicrobiota bacterium
TAAGCCAAGGAGGCCGCACATGTCGAAGAAGGAAGCCGCGAAGGACGCCGCCGAAGCCGCCAAGAAGACCACCGAGGAGCTGATCCTCGATTTCGGCAAGGGCAAGTACTCCGCCATCCCGATGGCCGCGCTGTGGGCCAAGGAGCTCAAGAAGCGCGAGGAGAACCGCCACCTGACGCCCGCCGAGCTGCTCGACCTGGCGCTGCGCGAGGTGCTGGGCGGCAAGGTCGGCTGGAAGGACCTGAAGAAGGTCGCCGCGGCCGTCGAGGCCGAGACCGTCGAAGCCGAGACCAAGTAAGGCCATGGCGAAGACGGTCCGCCGCGTCGCGCTCGGGGTCACCGGGAGCATCGCGGCGTTCAAGGCGCCGGCGATCGTGCGCGGCCTCGTCAAGAAAGGGGTCGAGGTGCGCTGCGTCCTGACCCCCAACGCCGCGCACTTCGTGACGCCGCTGACGCTGGCGGCGCTCTCGAAGAACCCGGTCGCGCAGGGCATGCACGACCCGTCGCTGTGGGAGATGGCGCACCTCTCCCTGTCGGGCTGGGCGGACCTGGTGCTGGTCGCTCCCGCGACCGCCGACATCATCGCGCGCCTCGCGCACGGCCGCGCCGAGGGCCTGCTCGACTCCCTGGTCCTCTCGTCGAAGGTCCCGGTGGCCGTGTGCCCGGCGATGGACGCCGAGATGTGGGAGCATCCGGCCACCCAGGCCAACGTGAAGACCGTCGCCGGCTACGGCTACAAGGTCTGGGGCCCGGCGAAGGGCGAGCTCGCCAGCGGCAAGGTCGGCTTCGGGCGCATGCTCGAGCCCGACGAGATCGTCCGCCTCGCCCTGAAGTAGCCGTGCCCGCGTCCCCCCTCCGCGGACGGCGCGTCCTCATCACCTCCGGGCCCACGCGCGAGCGCCTCGACCCCGTGCGCTTCCTGACCAACGCCTCGTCCGGCGCGATGGGCTTCGCGCTCGCCGCCGCCGCGCGCGCGGCCGGCGCGCGCGTGACTGTCGTCAGCGGCCCGACCGCGCTGCCCGCGCCGCGCGGCGTGGCCGTGGTCCCGGTCGAGACCGCGCTCGAGATGCGCCGCGAGACGCTCAAGCGCTCGCGCGCCGCCGCGCTGGTGATCGGCGCCGCGGCGGTGTCCGACTGGCGCTTCGCCAAGACCTCCGCGCGCAAGATCAAGCGGGGCCCGGGGGCGGTGCGCTTGACCCTGGTGCCCAATCCCGATATCATCAAGGACGCCGCGTCGCGCCGCCGCCGGGGCCAGGTGTTCGTCGGCTTCGCGCTGGAGACGCACGACGCGGTCCGCCACGCGCGCGCCAAGCTCGAGAAGAAGGGCCTCGACCTGGTCGTCGCCAACGGGACGGCGACCCTCGCGTCCGGCCGCGCGCGCGTCGCGCTGGTCAGCCGCGAAGGCGTGCGGCGGGTGCCGGAAGGGACGAAAGCGCGCGTCGCGCGCGCCATCCTCGCGGAAGCCGGGAGACGCCTTGAGCCGTGAACTCGAAGAGCTGAAGGACCTGACGCGGGCGCTGAAGCGCCGCGTCGAGCTGTCGGACGCGTCGGACTGGGTGCCCGCCTGGGTGGACAAGGCGGCCGCCGCCGCCGCTCCGGCCCCGGCGCCGAAGCCCCTGCCGCCTCCTCCGCCGTCGGCGAAGTCCAAGGCGCAGGTGTTCGCCGCGCTGTCCGAGGAGATCAAGGCCTGCCGCGCCTGTCCGCTGGGCGAGTCCCGCATCCAGGCGGTCCCCGGCGTCGGCTCGCACGACGCGCAGGTGATGTTCGTCGGCGAGGGCCCGGGCTTCGACGAGGACCACAAGGGCGAGCCGTTCGTCGGCCGCTCCGGCCAGTTGCTCGACAAGATCATGGAGTCGATCGGCCTGTCGCGCGCGACCGTGTACATCGCCAACATCGTGAAGTGCCATCCGATGGTGGACCCCTCGGACCCCGAGAAGCGCGGCAACGACCGCCCGCCGTCGCCCGAGGAGATCGCCGCCTGCCGCGGCTGGCTCGACACGCAGATCCGCACGATCGCGCCGCGCTTCATCGTCACGCTGGGCGCGGTGCCCGCGCGCGTCCTGCTCGGCGACGCGACGCCGATCACGAAGGTCCGCGGCCGCTGGCGCGAGTACGACCCGGGCGAGGGCGCGCCGAAGGTGCGCCTGATGCCGACCTTCCACCCGGCGGCGCTGCTGCGCAACCCGGACCTGAAGCGCGACGTCTGGACGGACATGAAGAACCTTCGAGAGGAGCTTTCCAAGCCATGAGCAAGCCCGACCACCGGCCCCACAAGTCCGACCGCGACGTCCTCGACGACCTCGGCGACCTCATCGGCGAGAGCGTCAAGAAGGGACGCGCGAAGCTCGAGGAGCTGATCGAGGAGGGCAAGAAGGAGAAGAAGGCCAAGGGCGAGGACGACGACGATTTCCTCGGCTACCTGCGCGCGTTCCTGGACGACCGCTCGGTCGCCTCGGTGACGCCGTCGAGCAAGTTCCTGGTGGACCGGGTCATCAAGGCGATGAACCTGGCCGAGGCGAAGGTCATCGTCGAGTACGGCGCCGCGCAGGGCGTGATGACGCGCCGCATCCTGGAGAAGATGCGCCCCGACGCGAAGCTGGTCGCCATCGAGTTCAACAAGAAGCTGTACGACGAGCTGGCCGAGCGCGTGAAGGACCCGCGCCTGATCGCCGTCCACGGAGACGTGCGCGAGATCGAGAAGATCCTGGCGGCTCACGGCCTGTCGAAGGCCGACACCATCATCTCGGGCGTGCCGTTCGCGTTCTTCTCGAACCGCGGCCGCCACGAGCTGCTGAAGACGACCTCCGACATCCTGAACCCCGGCGGCCGCTTCGTGCCCTACCAGGTCACGACGCACCTGATCCCGCTGCTCAAGGACTACTTCTCCGACGTGGACACGCAGTTCGAGGTGCGCAACATCCCCCCGCACTTCGTGTTCACCGCGCTGAAGTAAGGGCTCCGGGCCCATGCGCATCGCCGAGGTCGCGTTCCCGGTCCCCTTGCCCAAGGGCTTCCACTACCGGGTCCCCGACGGCCTGGCGGTCTCCGTCGGGCAGCGCGTGCGCGCGTCGTTCGGGCCGCGGCGGACCGTCGGCACGGTGCTGTCGGTGTTCGACGGCGAGCCGACGCGCCCGCTGAAGCCCCTCGACGGCGTGCTGGACCCCGAGCCCGCGCTCTCGCCGGAGGGCGTGGAGGCGGCGCGCTTCATGGCCAAGCGCTTCGGCGCGTCCATCGGCGAGTGCGTGAAGGCGCTGCTGCCGCCGTACGTGAAGTCGCTGTCCGAGCCCGCTCCGGTCGCGGCGCTGCCGCCGCGCGCGCACGCGCCCAAGCCGTTCGAGCTGACGCTCGGCCAGGCGCACGCGCTCGAGCGCCTGCGGGCGCTGCTGACGGAGAAGAAGGCCGCGCGCGTGCTGCTGTTCGGCGTGCCCGCGTCGGGCAAGACCGAGGTGTACCTGCGCCTGATCCGCCAGGCGATCGCGGAGGGCGGCCAGGCGCTGTTCCTCCTGCCCGAGATCGCGCTGACGCGGCCGTTCTTCGACGAGTTCTCCGCGGGCCTGGGCGCGCCGGTCGCGCTGTGGCACAGCGGCCTGACCCTGCGCGAGCGGCGGCTGACCTGGCTGGCGGTCAAGCGCGGCGACGTGAAGGTCGTCGTCGGCGCGCGCTCGGCGGCGCTCCTGCCGTTCAAGGACCTGCGCCTGGCGGTCCTCGACGAGGAGCAGGACGAGTCGTTCAAGCAGGACGGCGCGGCGCCGTTCTACCACGCGCGCGAGCTGGCGCTGGCGCGCGCGCAGTCCTTCGGCGCGCTCGCGGTGCTGGGCTCGGCGACGCCGTCGCTCGAGGCGTGGGACCTGGCGCGCCGCGGCGAGGCCGAGCTGCTGGCGATGCCGGAGCGCGTCTCCCGCGTCGAGGCGCCGAGCGTGCGCGTGATCCCGCTGCCGGGGTTCGGGGAGGTGCTCTCCGAAGAGCTCCTGATGAAGATGCGCGACCGCCTGGCGAAGGGCGAGCAGACCATCCTCCTCGTCAACCGCCGCGGCTTCGCGACCCTCACGATGTGCCACAAGTGCCGCTGGATCGACCGCTGCCCCGACTGCGGCGTCGCCAAGATCTGCCACCAGGCCGAGCCGGGCGCCGACGGCAAGCCCGCCTGGACCCTCATCTGCCACCACTGCGGCAAGACCTGGCCGCCGCCGGACCGCTGCGGCAAGTGCGGCGAGGCCTCGGTGCGCGTGTCGGGCGTGGGCACGCAGAAGGTCGCCGCCGAGGTGAAGCGCCGGCTCGCGGGCGCGCGCGTCCTGCGCATGGACCGCGACACCGTCTCCAAGGAGCGCCGCGCCGAGGAGACCGTGTACGACAAGTTCCGCGCCCGCCAGGCCGACGTGCTGGTGGGCACCAAGCTGGTCGCCAAGAGCTTCCACTTCCCCGACGTGACCTTGGTCGGCGTGGTGGACGCCGACACGATGCTGCACATGCCCGACTTCCGCGCCTCCGAGCGCACCCTGCAGATGCTCGCGCAGGTCGCCGGCCGCTCCGGCCGCGCCGACAAGCCCGGCGAGGTCGTCCTGCAGACCCTGTCGCCCGACCACGAGGCCATCCGCGGCGCCGCCGACGGCGACTACGCCGCCTGGGCCGACGCCGAGCTGGAGGCCCGCCGCGAGCTGCGCTACCCCCCCGCGCAGTCGCTGGTGCGCGCGGTGCTGGCCGGCAAGGACGAGGCCCGCGTGGTCGAGGCCGCCAAGGCGCTGGCGAGCCGGCTCGCCGACGAGCTCGGCCTTGAGGCCGAGGTGGTCGGCCCCGCGCCCGCGCTCCTGCGCGAGGTGCGCGGCAAGTTCCGCCACCACCTGCTGATCAAGCTGGCGCCCGAGCGCGTCGAGGCCTTGCTCGCGTCCGCCCGCTCCAAGGCCCAGCCCTCGGGCGTCCGGTTGTCCCTCGACGTCGACCCCTACGACATGTTCTGAGTCGCGGGCGTTGGACTCGGGCTCCCCAGCTTGGTAATATTCCACATAGCATGGACCTCTCAGCCCAGGTCGCCCGCCTGAAGCGCGGCACCGTCTCCCTCGTCAGCGAAGCCGAGCTCGCCAAGAAGCTGGCCTCCGGCCGCACCCTGCGCGTCAAGCTGGGCGTGGACCCGACCTCGGCCGACCTGCATCTCGGCCATTCCGTGGTCCTGACCAAGCTGCGCCAGTTCCAGGACCTGGGCCACACCGCGGTCCTCATCATCGGCGATTTCACCGCTCAGGTCGGCGACCCGTCGGGCCGCGACGCGACCCGTCCGACGCTGACCGCCGAGGCCGTCGCCGCCAACGCCAAGACCTACCAGGAGCAGGCGTTCAAGATCCTCGACGAGTCGAAGACCGAGCTGCGCTTCAACTCCGAGTGGCTCACGCCGATGATGCGCGACGGCCTGCTCGATATTTTAAAGCGCCACACGGTCCAGCAGATCCTGGCGCGCGAGGACTTCAAGAAACGGATCGCCGAGAACTCCCCGCTCACTTTGCTCGAGATCATGTACCCGATCCTGCAGGGCTACGACTCCGTCGCCGTGAAGGCCGACGTGGAGCTGGGCGGCAACGACCAGCTGACCAACCTGCTGATGGGCCGCAAGATGCAGGCCGACGTCGGCCAGGAGGCGCAGGTCGCGCTGACCGTGCCGCTGCTGGTGGGCTTGGACGGCGTCAAGAAGATGTCCAAGTCCTACGGCAACTACATCGCGCTCAACGACGAGCCCAACGACGTCTTCGGCAAGGCGATGCGCGTCTCCGACGAGCTGATGCTGCAGTACTACGAGCTGCTCACGGACCTGGACCTGGACGGCGTCAAGGCCGAGCACCCGATGAAGGCCAAGAAGGCGCTCGCGCGCCTGCTCACCGCGCGCTTCCACGGCGAGGCCGCCGGCGACGCCGCGCTCAAGTATTTCGAGGACACCTTCTCCAAGAAGGAGCTCCCCAAGGACCTGCGCGTCGAGCGCGTGGCCTCCGGCCTGCCGCTGGCGAAGATCATCGTGGCCGCGGGCGGCGCCAAGTCGCTCGGCGAGGCGCGCCGCCTGATCCTTCAGGGCGGCGTGCAGATCGACGGCGCGAAGGCGACGGCGGACGCGCCGGTGACGGCGCCCGCGTCGTTCACGCTCAAGATGGGCAAGCACCAGTTCGTCCGGATCGAGTTGACCGCCTAAGGAGACCCCGATGACCCTGCTCCTCGCCGTCCTGCTCGCCGCGGCTCCGGCCCGCGCGCAGGACGCCGACGACTCGCGGTGGGACGCGCGCCTGACCGCCGTGACCGGCGAGGTCGCGGTGCATCCCGGCGACGGCTCCGAGGAGACCGCGGGGGCCGCCGACATGCGGCTCGAGCAGGGCGACCGGATCGTCACCGCGGCCGGCGCCGAGGCCGAGATCGCCCTCGACGACGGCAGCCTGATCACGGTCCGCGAGAACTCCGACTTCAAGCTGGAGGACACGCACAAGGACCGCTCCTCGTTCACGCTGGCGCTGGGCTCCCTCCTCGCGAAGATCCAGAAGCTGGGCGGGCAGGAGTTGAAGGTCCGCACCCCGACCGCGGTCGCGGCGGTGCGCGGCACCGAGTTCGGCGTGGACGTGGAGGGCGAGGAGAGCCACGTCGGCGTGTTCGACGAGGGCCGCGTCGAGGTCGAAGGCTCCGGGACGACCGAGGTCCTGACCCCGAACCAGGAGACCTCGGTCCGGCGCGGCCAGGCGCCGCGCAAGGCGATGGCGCTCAAGCGCTTCGTCGTCCACCGCAAGCGCATGCAGGCCCAGCTGCGCCGCCTGCGCGTGATCCGCAAGGACTGGAAGCGCCTGCCGCCCGACCAGCGCCGCGAGGCGCGCCAGAAGGCGTTCGAGCGCATGCGCGACCTGCGCCGCAAGCTCCGCCAGGAGCGCCGCGGCCAGCGCGGCGAGCGCCGCGAGGGCGGCCCGCGCCGCAAGCCGCCGCGCCGAGGAGACCGCCGATGACTCCCCCCGTGAAGACGCCGTCGGCTCCCGCCGCCGCCGCCGAGCCGGTCACCCTGTCGGGCATCCCGGTCGAGCGCGAGTACGGCCCGGAGCGCCTCGCCGGCCGCGACCTGCTCGCCGAGGTCGGCCGCCCGGGCCAGTTCCCGTTCACCCGCGGCCTGAAGGGCTCCGGCTACCGCGTGAACCCGTGGACGATGCGCATGTTCGCCGGCCACAAGACGGCCAAGGACACCAACGAGCGCTTCAAGTACCTGCTCGCGCACGGCGAGACGGGCCTGTCCACCGCGTTCGACCTGCCCACGCTGATGGGCATCGACTCCGACGACCCGCGGGCTCTCGGCGAGGTCGGCCGCGAGGGCGTGGCCGTGGACAGCCTGGCCGACATGGAGACGCTGTTCTCCGGCATCGAGATCGCGAAGGTCTCGACCTCGATGACGATCAACCTCCCCGCGCCGGTCATCTTCGCGATGTACCTGGCGGTCGCCAAGAAGCAGGGCGTGCCGTTCAAGCGCATCCGCGGCACCTGCCAGACCGACATCCTGAAGGAGTACATCGCGCAGAACGAGTACCTGTACCCGCCGGAGCCGTCGATGCGGCTGGTGCTGGACCTCATCGAGTATTGCGTGAAGGAAGTCCCCCGCTTCTACCCGATCTCGATCTCCGGCTACCACATCCGCGAGGCCGGCGCCGACGCGGTGCAGGAGCTGGCGTTCACGCTGGGCGACGGGCGCGACTACGTGGAGCGCCTGGTCAAGCGCGGCCTGAGCGTGGACGACTTCGCGTCCCAGCTCTCGTTCTTCTTCGACGTGCACAACAACTTCTTCGAGGAGATCGCCAAGCTGCGCGCGGCGCGCTCCATCTGGGCGAAGATGATGCGCGACGAGTTCGGCGCCAAGCGCGAGCTCTCATGGATGCTGCCGATGCACTGCCAGACCGCCGGGGTGAGCTTGACGGCGCAGCAGCCGCTCAACAATCTCGTGCGCGTCGCCTACCAGGGCTTGGCCGCCGTGCTCGGAGGGACGCAAAGCCTGCACA
>JACQBB010000358.1 GCA_016194625.1 Elusimicrobiota bacterium
GGCGAGAGGCGCCAGGAGGTGGCTGAAGCCGACGACGAACAGTCTGTCTGGGTCGGAGATCATCGGACGACGGTATGAAGGCAACGTTCCTGCCTGACCGAAGTCAATCGCGCGTCAACCGGAAGCGGAACGCCGTACATTCTAGACGGCGCCGCGGCGCGGGGACGATGACGAAGGAGAGGCTCCCGCTTGACGGACGTCAACCGGGACCGCGGGCAGGCGCGCGACCCGGCGCAGGCGCTTCTCGTCGAGCAGGCGCACGCGGCGGCCGTCCACCTCGACGAGACCCTTGTCCTCCAGCTCGGCGATCGTGCGGCTGATGACCTCCGGGGAGGTGCCGAGCAGCTCGGCGATCTCCTGGCGGGTCTCGTCGAGGTCGAAGTGCCCCCTCTTCGGGGCGGCGTCGGCCTCCTCGCAGAACAGCTTCGCCAGGCGCTCGCGGATGGTCCGCATCGAGAGGTCGGTCGCGTGCGCCTCGGCCTCCCCCAGCTTGGCGGCGAGCTGGCGGGCCATCATGCGCGGCAGTTCGGGGCGGTCAGCCCAGGCGCGGAAGAAGCGCGCCGAGTCGATCACGCAGATGCGCGCGTCGTCCATGACCTCGGCGGTCGCGGCGTACGGCTCGCCGGCGACCAGCGAGCGCTCGCCGAGGAAGTTCGGCGCGCGCACGATGCGGACGATCTGGTGGCGCCCGCCGTCCTCGGCGCGGACCAGCTTCACCCGGCCCTCGCAGATGAAGAACAGGGCGAACGGCTCGTTGCCTTGGTAGAAGAGGATGTTCCCGCGCGAGTAGCGGTTCGGGCGCCAGCCGGTCGCGAAGGTCGCCGCGATGCCGGCGGGCATGCCGCGGGCCGCGCACCAGGATTCGAGGGCGCACAAGGCGCCGCCGCCCGCCTCGCCGCAGGCGCGGCTCCCCTTGCATCCGTCCTTCGTCTGGACCGTCGTCGCGCGTGCCAAGGTCACGTCCTCCATGCTCCGGCGAGACGCCGGTCCCTTCTCTCTAAGCAACGGAACTTCCCCGGCCGTCCGGGCGGGGCCGCGCGATGGACGCGCGGGGGCGGGAAGCGCTAAGATGCGCGCGTGGACGACCCCCTGAAGGCCCTGTTCCGCGCGCGCTTCGGCGCCGACGCCGAGACCCTGGCGCCCGTGCGCGCCGAGGGCTCCAACCGGAAGATCTACCGCCTGACGCGCGGCAAGACGACCGCGATCGGCGTGCTCAACGACGACGCGAAGGAGAACCGCGCGTTCATCGAGTTCTCCAAGCACTTCCACAAGGAGGGCATCCCGGTCCCCGAGTTCTACGGCGAGGACGCGTCGGGCACCGCCTATCTGGAAGAGGACCTGGGCGACACGACGCTGTTCCAGTTCCTGGGCAAGCGCCGCACGGCCGCCGGCTTCCCCGAGGAGGTCGTCGCCGCGTACCGCGACGTGGTGCGCTGGCTGCCGAAGATCCAGATCGTCGCCGGGCGCTCGCTGGACTACCGCTGGTGCTACCCGCGCGCCAGCTTCGACAAGCAGTCGATGCTGTGGGACCTGAACTACTTCAAGTACTACTTCCTCACCCTCGGCGGGATCCAGTTCCACGAGGAGGCGCTCGAGCAGGACTTCCAGGTGTACGCCGACTACCTCCTCGCCGCCGACCGGGACTTCTTCCTGTGCCGCGACTTCCAGTCCCGCAACGTGATGCTGAAGGACGGCAAGCCGCACTTCATCGACTACCAGGGCGGCCGCCGCGGCGCGCTGCAGTACGACATCGCCTCCCTCCTCTACGACGCGAAGGCCGACGTCCCCTTCGAGCTGCGCGACGAGCTGCTGGACTTCTACATCCGCGAGGCGGGCAAGCACGCCCCCGTGGACAAGGCCGAGTTCAAGAAGTACTTCCCCGGCTTCGTGCTGATCCGCATCATGCAGGCGATGGGCGCCTACGGCCTGCGCGGCTTCCACGAGAAGAAGCCCCTCTTCCTGCAGAGCATCCCCTACGCGATCCGCAACATCGAGCACGTGCTGCTGACCTCGAACTTGCCGGTCGAGGTCCCGGAGCTCACCGCGGTGTTCAAGCGCCTGGTCGGCTCCTCGGCGCTGCGCCAGTTCGGCGCGGCCAAGCTCAAGCTGACCGTGCAGATCCAGAGCTTCTCGTACAAGCACGGGATGCCGCGCGACGACAAGGGCCACGGCGGCGGCTACGTGTTCGACTGCCGCGCCCTGCCCAACCCCGGCCGCAAGACGGAGTTCGCGAAGTCCACGGGGCTCGACGCCGACGTGATCGCCTACCTCTCCAAGGAGGAGCCGGTGGACCGCTGGACGCGCTCGGCCTTCGCGCTGGTGGACCAGACGGTCGCCGACTACGGCCATCGCAACTTCACGCACCTGTTCGTCGCCTTCGGCTGCACCGGCGGCCAGCACCGGTCGGTGTACTGCGCCGAGCGCCTGGCCAAGCACCTGCGCGACCAGGGCGTCTCGGTGACCGTCTCGCACCGCGAGAAGAAGTCCTGGCCCGCGCGCTGACATGAAGGCGCTGATCCTGGCCGCCGGCGTCGGCTCCCGCCTGCGGCCGCTCACCGACGAGACGCCGAAGGCGCTGATCCCCGTCGGCGGGGTGCCGATGCTCGAGCGGACCTTGGTCCGACTGCGCGACGCGGGCGCCTCCAAGTTCGTGGTCAACGCGCACCACCACGCGGAGAAGGTCGCGGCCTTCTGCGCCGACCTGTCGCGCCGCTACGCGGTCCCGGTCGCGGTCTCGCGCGAGGACGACCTCCTGCTCGACACCGGCGGCGCGCTCAAGAAGGCCGCCGCGCTGCTGCGCGGCCGCGACCCGTTCTTCATCCACAACGCCGACGTGCTGACCGACGTCGACCTGGCCGCGATGCGCGCCGCGCACCGGGAATCCCGCGCGCTCGTCACGCTGTCCGTGCGCGAGCGCGACAGCGGCCGCTCCTACCTGTTCGACGCGAAGGGGCGCTTCGTCGGGCACGACGACCGCGCGGCGGGGCGCACGACCTGGGCCCAGGGGCCGGTCGCGGGCGCGGTGCGGCTCCCGTTCGACGGGATCCACGTGGTCTCGCCGGAGCTGCTCGACCGGCTGACCGAGAGCGGCGTGTTCTCGATCACGAAAGCCTACCTGCGCCTCGCCGCCGCGGGGGCCGACATCCGCGCGTTCCGCGCCGACCGCTGGGCCTGGCACGACATCGGCTCGCCCGAGAAGCTCGCGGCCGCCGAGGCCTGGGCGGCCCGCCGGGCCTGCTGACTCCCCGCTCAGCGCACGGACGCGGCGTCGAGGCGGGAGAACGCGCGGCCGAGCAGGACCGGGGTCACCAGCGTGGTGACCACGCCCATCAGCACCAGGATCGAGAAGATCTCGCGGCCGATGAAGCCGTTGGAGAGCGCGATCTCGGCGATCACCAGCTCCATAACGCCGCGGCCGTTGAGGCCGAACCCGAGCGCCCACGATTCCTCGCGGCCGAGGCCGGCGAGCCGCCCGCCCCAGAAGCCGCCGACGATCTTGCCCGCGAACGCCGCCGCCAGGACCGCCGTCACCAGCGCCGCGTTGGTCAGCTGGCGCCCGTCGAACTCCAGGCCGATCGTCGCGAAGAACACGGGCGCGAGGAACCCCATCGTGATCCCGGAGGTCGTCTTCTCGACCTCGGCGTAGCGCTCGGCCCCCAGGAACTCGCGGCCGAGCAGCGCGGCGCCGAAGAACGCCCCGACGACGCCGTGCAGGCCGACGGATTCGGACAGGCTCGCGAAGACGAGGACGAAGAGGATGGTGAAGGCGAACAGCGCCTCGCGGCCGCGCACCGCGTCCAGGAAGCGGTGCAGGGCGCGCCGGAAGGCCGGCGCGTGCGAGGAGCCGAGACGGAACAGCCGGTGTGCCGCGACGACCGCGGTGAGGAAGGCCGCGGCCTTCGCCGCGGCCCAGACGACGGACGCCGCCAGGGACGCCCAGGACTCCGCGCCGTCCTTCACGTTCAGCACGACGCCGAGGATCAGAAGCGAGCAGACGTCGTTGGCCACCGCGGCGGAGACGATGCGCTTGCCGATCTCCGTGTCCAGGCGGCCCAGGTCCATCAGGATGCGCACGCTGACCGGGAGCGCGGTGATCGACATGCACAGGCCCAGGAACAGGCAGCGGGTCGCGTCCTTGCCGAACGCGGCGCCGATCGCCGCCCCGAGCGCCAGCGGCAGGACGAACCCGACCACCGCCACCCACGCGCCCCGCCCCGAGAACGCGCGGCGCATCTCCTCCAGGTCGATCTCCATGCCCGCCAGCAGGACGAGCAGGAACACGCCCAGGTCGGCGATGCCCTTCAGCGCGGGCGTCATCGCGACCCAGCCGAGCAGGGTCGGCCCCAGAAGGATGCCCGCCGCGATCTCGCCGATCATCGCGGGCTGGCCCAGGCGCTCGGAGACCTCGCCGGCCACGCGCGCGGCGACGAGCAGGAACAGCAGGGCCGTCATCAAAGGCATCGCGCAAGGGTAGCCCGCGTCCGCGCTCCTGTCAACGCTTTGGTATGATGGACGCGTGGAAGAGCGCGAGCCGTCCCCCGCCGACGAAGACGCCGAAGTCCCCGCCGGGCCGCCGCCCAAGCCCCGCGGGCGCCCGGCCGCGCACGACCTGCCCATCCCGTGGGTGCGGGTGCGCTCGGCGGCGTCGGGTCACCAGCTCTATAAAAGGATGCTCGGCGAGGTGGACCCCAAGGCCCGTCCCGGCGACATGGTCGCCGTGTACGACCGCAACGACGCGCCGTACGGCGTCGCGCTGTACAACCCGCGCTCCCTGATCGCCCTGCGCCTGCTCACCCGCGGCATCGGCAAGTTCGACGCCGACGCCTTCTTCGCCGCGCGCATCGCCGACGCCGTCGAGTTCCGCCGCGGCCTGCTCGGCCTGGACGCGACCACCGACGCCTACCGCCTGGCCCACGACAACGGCGACGGCCTGCCCGGCCTGGTCATCGACCGCTACGGCGACTGCATCGTGCTGGAGTTCTACTCGCTGGGCATGTACAAGGCCTCGGCGCGCATCGAGCGGGCGCTCAAAAAACACTACCCGAACGCGCGCTTCTTCCACCGCGCCTCCCCCCACACCCAGAGCATGGAGGGCTTCGACCTGAAGCCCAGCCTGGGCACCGGCACGCGCGTGAAGGAGAACGGCGTCACCTTCCTGGTGGACCCGTCCTCCGGCTACAAGACCGGCTTCTTCACCGACCAGCGCGACAACCGCATGGGCATCGTGCCGTTCGCGAAGGGCAAGAAGGTCCTCGACGTGTGCTCCTACACCGGCGGCTTCGCCCTCTACGCCAAGAAGCTGGGCGGCGCCGAGGAGGTCACCGCCGTCGAGCTCGACCCCGAGGCGGGCGAGCTGATGAAGAAGAACGCCAACGCCAACCAGGTCCGCATCGACTCGGTCACCGCCGACGCGTTCCCGTACCTGCGCCAGGCCGGCGTCAACGGCCGCCGCTACGGCCTGATGGTCCTGGACCCGTACAAGCTGATCGCCTCGCGCGACGGCTACAGCCTGGGCCGCACGAAGTACATCGACCTCAACCGCCTGGGCATCTCGCTGATGGAGCCGGGCGGCGTGCTGGTGACCTGCTCCTGCTCGGGCATGCTGCCGTGGGAGGAGTTCCAGCAGTTCGTGCGCACCGCGGCCGGCTCCGCTGGCCGGCGCGTGCAGATCTTCCGCAAGAGCGGCGCGGGCGCCGACCACCCGTTCGCCGCGGACCATCCCGAGGGCGAGTACCTCAAGGTCCTGTGGTGCCGCGTCCTCTAGAATGATCCTGGTCACCGGCGCGACCGGGACCGTCGGCCGCCACCTCGTCCTTGAGCTGAAGACGCGCTCCGTCCCCTTCCGGATACTCACGCGCGACCCGGACAAGGCCCGCATCAAGCTCGGCCCCGTGGAGACGCGGGTCGGCAGCCTCGCGCGCCCCGACCTCGCCGCGAAGGCGCTCGAAGGCGCCGACGCGGTCTTCCTCCTGTCCCCGCTCGACCCCGAGCTGCCCTCCTGGGAGACGGCGTTCGTCCGCGCCGCGGCGAAAGCGGGCGTGAAGCGCCTCGTGAAGCTCTCCGCGCTGGGCGCCGACCCGCGCTCTCCCGCCGCGCCGCTGCGCTGGCACGGAGAGGCCGAGGCGGAGGTCCGCCGCTGCGGCGTCCCGTCCGCGGTCCTGCGCCCGGCCGCGTTCCACCAGAACCTGCTCGCCTCCGCCGACTCGGTCCGCCGCGGGACCCTGGCCGCGCCGATGGGGAACGCGCGCGTCGCGATGGTGGACGCGCGCGACGCGGCCGCCGCCGCCGCGGCCCTGCTGTGCGCCCCGGCGCCGTCGGTGGAGACCTTCGCGCTCACCGGCCCCGCGCCGCTGTCCTACGCGGAGGTCGCGGCGGTCTTCGCGGACGTCCTCGGCCGCCCGGTCGCCTACGCGGCCGCCGACCCCGCCGACGCGCGCCGGGCGATGACGGTCGCGGGCCTGCCCGCGTGGCGAGTGGACGCGCTGCTCGGCCTGGCCGAGCGGTGGCGGGCCGGCGACGCCGACCTCGCCGCCGACGGCGTGCGCGCGACGACGGGCCGCGAGCCCCTCGGACTCGGCGCGTTCGTCCGCGACCACCGCGCCGCCTTCGCCTGATAGGCCTTAGGGCCTATTTTTCCCAGGCCAAAGGGCCCTTTTTCGCTTTCCCCTTCCGGCTAACATTTGATAGCCTGTAATCCTTGAAATCTGGTCAAGGAGTCTCCACGCCCGGACCGAATCCGGGCTCACCAGGGGAGCGGACCCGCGGGGCCGCCTCCTGGTTTTTTTATTTCCCGCGCACGCTCCCTCGGGGAGCGTATGCCGTCCGGAGGCGGAAAGAAATGAAACGAACGACCCTGACCCTGGGGATCCTGCTCGCGTCGTTGGCGGCGAAGCCCGCGCAGGCGGACACCTGGTCCCTGGACAGCCTCAAGTTCTGGAAGACGGCCGGCTTCCCCGACCGCGGCGGACAGCGCCAACAGCCTCCCCGCCAGGAGCCGCCGCGTCAGCAGCCGCCGCGTCAGCAGCCTCCGCGTCAGGAGCCGCCGCGACAACAGCCTCCTCGCCAGGAGCCGCCGCGTCAGCAGCCTCCCCGCCAGGAGCCCCCGCGACAACAGCCTCCTCGCCAGGAGCCGCCGCGTCAGCAGCCTCCCCGCCAGGAGCCCCCGCGACAACAGCCTCCTCGCCAGGAGCCGCC
>JACQBB010000359.1 GCA_016194625.1 Elusimicrobiota bacterium
CGACGGCGGCGCCGGCGTCGCGCGGCGAGGCGCACCACATGTTCTTGGGGTCGAGGCGGCGCGCGCGGTCCAGCGCGTCGAGCGCCTCGTCCACGCGCCCCAGCGCGCGCAGGGCCAGCGCGCGCTCCGCCGGCGTCCACGCGTAGGACGGGTCGAGCTCCTCGGCGACGGCCAGGTCGGCCAGCGCGTCGGCGGGGCGGCCGAGCAGGCGCAGCGTCCCGCCGCGCCAGGCGCGCGCGAACTCGTAGTCGGGGTCGAGCCGCGCGGCCGCGTCCAGCTCGCGCAGGGACTCGCGCGCCCGCCCCAGGCGGCGGAGCACCTCGCCCTTCCAGGCCCGGATCCAGCCGCAATCCGGGCGCAGGCGCGCGGCGCGGTCCACCGCCGCCAGCGCGCCGGACGCGTCTCCGCCGGTGATGCGGGCGCGGGAGAGATAGGCGTGGATCCACGCCTCGCGCGGCGCCAGGCGCGCGGCCGCCTCGAAGTCGGCGAGCGCGCCCGGGAAGTCGTTGACCTCCGGGAAGCGCTTGAGGTCGGCGCGCAGGGCCAGCGCCCACGCCGCGCGCGGCGTCCGGCGCAGCAGCCGCGTGGCTCCCGCGATGGACGCCTCCACCGAGTCGGCGCGCGGGTCGGCGACCGCGAAGCGCAGGGCGCCGGCGCCCTCGTCGCGGTAGTGCGCGGCCGTCGCGTCGGCGACGAAGCCCGCTCGGTCCCCCGCCCGCCGGCGCGCGTCGGCGCGCGCCAGGCTCAGCCAGCCCTCGCGCGGGGCGAGGTCCAGGGCGCGGCCGAACCAGGCGGCGGCGTCGCGCGGCCGCCCCAGGTCCTCGCAGGCGAGCGCGGCCGCGACCGGCGCGAGAGGGAAGCGCGGGTCCAGGCGCGCCGAGAGCCGCGCCTCGTCCAGCGCCGCGGCCGCCGCCGCCCGCGCGGCCTTCGCACGGGCGACGCGGTTGATCCCGCGCGGAGCCAGCGCGTACTCGGAGCGGGGCCGCGACAGCAGCAGTCCCAGCGCCCGCCACGCGCGCCAGCGGGCGTCGCGCGGCGCGCGCCGCACGGCCTCGTCGAGCCGGCCCAGGTCGGCGCCGCGTCCCGCCGCGTCCTTCAGCCCCAGCTCCCACAGCCCCGCCCAGGCCTCGGCCGGCGACGGCTCGCGCGACAGCGCGCGCGTCCACAGTATGCGCGCCTCGTCGCCGCGGCCGAGGAGGCGCAGAGCGCGGGCGCGGACGAGCGCGTCCCGGGAGGCGACCTCCTTCGCGTGTCCCGCCGCCCTCAGGACGCGGCGGCGCGCGGCGCCGAACTCCGACGAGCGGCCGGTGCTGACGAGGAGGCCGAGGGCCTCGACGCAGTGCCAGGCTCCGGGCCTCACTTACCCCTCGTCGCGCCGGCCGGCCGATTCGATCTTCAGCGCGGCCTCGAGGTCGGCCTTGGCGGCGAGCGGCTCGCCGAGCGCCATCGCCGCCTTCGCGCGCACGACCAGCGCTTCGGATTGGCGCGGGTTGATCTTGAGCGCGGCGTCGGCGTCCTCGCGCGCGCCGCGCGCGTCGCCGGAGACGAGGCGCAGCTTGCCGCGCAGGAGGCGGATGCGGTCCTCCAGCATCGCCCGCTCGACGCTCGACTCGAACTCGTCGCGCAGGGCCTCCAGGCGGGAGGTCCCGCGGCGCTTCAGCGGCGCCGCGCACAGGCGCAGCGCCTCGTCCAGGTCGCGCGCCGCCTCGGCGGAGCGGCCCAGGTGCCGGCGCGCCTCGCCGCGCAGGGCGTACGCCCACGGCCCCGGCGCGCCCGACGCGATCGCGCGGTCGAGCGCGGCGGCCGCCGCCGCGGGGTCGCCGCGCTTGAGCAGGGCCTCGCCGGCGCGGAAGTGCCCCCAGGCGTCCCCGGCCTTCGGCGCGGGCTCGGGCGGCGCGGGCGCCTCGGCCCGTTCGTCCCACTCCACCGCCCCCAGCACCGCCAGGTCCTTGAGCAGGCGGAAGGCCTGCGCGTCGAGCACGTCGCGCGGCAGGGTCGAGCGGCGCGCGAGCTCGCGCTTGATCTCGCCGACGGAGCGGTCCCCGTCCGCCAGCGCGAGCGCCAGCGCGTACGAGCGCGGCAGGACGCGGCGCGGGTTGGCGGCGTCGTCGCCGGCGTCCAGGCCCTCGGACTTCACGACGCGGTAGCGCGTCGCCGGATGCAGGCGGCCGTCGGCGGAGGTCGGCAGGAAGGTGGTCTGCTCCTCGATGGTCTTCACCACGCGCGGCACCCAGGAGTCCGGGATCTCCCGCCGGGCGACCTCCTTCTCCGCGCGGCGGACCTTCTCGTCGCGCGTCGGCTCGGCCTTCAAGAACCCGGTCTCGACGATGGCCAGGATCTGCCGCGTCCAGTTCTTCAGCTCGAGCTTGGTCCCCTCCCACTGCCAGGAGTGCTCGGCGCCGCTGGAGCCGAACAGCAGGCTCTGCGAGGTGTAGGCGCGCTCGAAGTAGTAGGTGAGCCCGGCGGCGACGGCGACGAAGGCGGTCTTGTCGTCCAGGTCCACCGGCGCGCGCCCGCCCAGCGCGGTCCGCGCCTCGCTCCACCAGGCCGACGCGTTGGGGTCGTGGCGGTACCAGAAGCGCACCAGCGCGACGAAGGCGCCGGCGACCTCCTTGCAGAAGCGGTCGTAGTCGGCCCAGAGGCTGCGGCGGACCTCGGGGTCCGTCTCGCCGCGCGCGGTCAGCCAGGTGTAGGCGGCGCGGTGGCCGGACAGGTGGGCCATCATCACGCCCGACGAGAGCAGCGGGTCGAGGAAGAACGCCGCGTCGCCGGCGGCCAGCCAGCCGTCGCCGCAGGCGCGCTCGTTCTGGTACGACCAGTCGCCGACGGTGAAGAAGTCCTTGCCCTTCGCCTTGGGGTCCACGTCGTCCATCAGGACGGCGTCCTTCAGCAGCGGCGCGATCTCCTCGCAGCGCCCCAGCGCGTCGAAGAAGTATTTCCGGAAGTCCTTGCCGTCCTTGTGGGACTTGACGAAGCCGGCCTTCGAGACCAGCCCCACCGACACCATGTCTTTCGCCAACGGTATGTACCAGAACCAGCCTTCCGGGACGGAGCAGACGAAGATCTTCGTCTTGTCGGGATGTCCCGAGAACTCGAACTTCCACTTCGCGCCCTTGTAGTAGGCGTAGCCGGCGACGTTGCGGATCTCCTCGTTGTAGCTGCGCACGCCGCGCTGGGCGCCCAGGAAGCTGGCCTGGCCGGAGCAGTCGGCGAGCGTGCCGCAGGCCAGGGTCTCGCGCTGGCCGTCCTTCTCGACGACGACGCCGACCACGCGGCCTTTCTCCTCCACCGCGGAGACCGCGCGCCAGCCGAAGCGCACCTCGGCGCCCAGCTCGGCGGCGTGGTCGAGCAGTATCTGGTCGTACTTGGAGCGCAGGACCTGCCAGGAGAACTCGGCGTCGAGCATGCGGCCGTACTTCTCGACCATCGCGAGGTTCAGGTTGTTGAAGTCGGCGTCCCACGGCTTGCGGTCCTGGCCCCACACGAACACGACGCCCATCTTGCGCGGGAAGCCGCAGGCGTCGATCTTCTCGTGGACGCCGAGCTCCTTGAGCACGGGGATGGAGCCGGGCAGCAGGGACTCGCCGACGTGGTGGCGCGGGAACGGGTCCTTCTCGAGGACGAGGACCTTCGCGGCCCGGTCGTGCTTCTTGACCAGGCCGGCCAGCGTGGACCCCGCGGGTCCGCCGCCGACGACGATCAGGTCCCAGGTCCGGGTCACTTCGCCTCCCGCTTCGGGAACGCGTCGAAGAAGCGCGGCAGGAAGGAGTCGAGCGTCGGGTAGCGGTCGCGCTGAGCCTCGTACTCCTGGAGGCGCTTGAGCAGCTCGGGCATCACCGGGTACATGTCCTCGTCGCCGTTGTACAGGAAGCGCTTGGCGGCCTTCGGCCCCCCCGCCTTCTCGATCAGGCGGGCGGTCACCGCGCGGACCACGTTCTCCTTCACGCACTGCTCCCACGAGCCGAAGCAGGGCTCCTTGCGGCCGTCGGCGCGCTGGGCCAGGTCGGCGCGCGCGGCCTCGACTTGGGCGTCCCAGTAGCCGTGGGCGAGCTGGTGCCACAGCGCGGTCGGGAAGCGCTCCTTGAAGTAGTAGTCGGAGTGGCGGCGGCCGGCCGACGCGCCGACGACCGTGTGCAGCTCGCGCGTGCCGTCGGGGCGGCGCCACACCGAGTCCAGCATGCGCTCCTCGTCGAAGAACGGCGAGACC
>JACQBB010000077.1 GCA_016194625.1 Elusimicrobiota bacterium
CCGGACAGGCGCATCAGCAGGCCGACCAGGTCGAAGCGCGCGTCCGCGACCACGTCCGGCCGCGCGGCCCCCGCGGGGGACGCGGCCGCGAGCAAGGCGGCGGCCAGCGTCAGCCGACGAAGCGCGCCCAGAGGGCCTCTCCGTCGAAGTCGAGCGCGACGACGCGGGCGTCGCGCAGGATCAGCGTCAGCTGGGCCGCGCGCGGCGCGAAGGCGGCCGACAGGTCGGTGCGCAGGAACGCCGGCCACGGCGCGGGCTCGGCCAGGACCAGCGTCCAGCCCTCGCTCCCCGCCGCGGTCTGCACGGCCGCGACCGGGCACAGGCGATGGAAGGCGGCCAGAGTGGACGCCACCGGCTCGTCGAAATCGCCGGCGGAGAAGCGCGCGCGAGAGAGGGCGCGCGACGCGCCCGTCTCCGGCAGAAGGGTCTTCAGCTCCTCCCCGCGCGGGCCGCGGACCGCCGCGACCGCGCGCGTCCAGCGCCCCTCCTTGGCGTCCCAGCGCGCGTCCACCCAGGCGCGCGAGCGCGCCGGCTCGTCGGCCAGCGCGGACTCCGGCAGGCCCAGCGCCCGGGCGAACGCCGCGCGCGCGGGCCCCAGCTCGCCGCACGGGCGCAGCGCGACCCGCAGGGACGCCGCGTCGCCGCCGCGCACCGCGCCCTCCCACTCGCCGACCGGCAGGGCCTCGGAGACGGACGCGGCCAGCTCCCGCAGGCCGCCGTAGGCCCCGGCGGGGTCGCAGGCGGCCGTCGCCTCCAGCCACTCGCGCAGGTGACGGCCGTTCACGCGCCCCCCTCGGCCGGCAGCGGCGCGCCGGGCGGCGCGAAGCGCGCGCGCGGCACGCGGTCCACCAGCTCGCCGGGGACCGCGTGGATCCAGGTGCCCGGGACGGCGCGCTCGGCGTAGTGCTTCTCGCACTCCGCCTTCTGCTCGGCGACCAGGGCCGGCGGGAACCACTGCGTCGCGTGGCGCAGCAGGCCGACCTCGCGCCACAGGCCGGACACGAACTCGCGGCCGAACGGGGTCAGCGTGCCGTGTTCGGTGACGGCGAGCATCGCCTTCTCGCATTGGAACAGGCGCTTGGCGACGTTGGCCATCACCTCGATGCGGACCTCGTCGGGATAGGTCTCGCGCTGGAGCGAGCGCGCCAGGTAGCGGCCCACGTTCAGGAACGCGTGCGCTCCGATGATCAGGCCGCGCAGGCGGCGCGCGTCGGGACGCCACGGCGAGTAGAACACCTGGCCCGACTGCCCCGGCTCCAGGATCGGGTCGGCCGCGAGCAATTGATTGAGCTTCAGGTGGTTGAACTCGTGGATCAGCGTCTCGGCCTGGAGCAGGACGTCGGGCGACGGCGACAGCCCGATGACGCCGCGCAGGTGCTGGTACGAGGACGACACGCTCGTGTAGTTGTTCGGGTTCTGCAGCGGCACCAGCACGTGCAGCAGGTCGGTCAGCTCCGCGTGCAGCTTGGGGTCGCGCTCGCGCATGTCCTCGATCGCCTTGCGGATCGGCGCGGCGAACTCCGCGCGCTCCGCGTCGGAGAGCGTCGCCAGGCCGTGCATCGTGACGCCGTGGACCTGCAGCCAGCCGCGGTCGTCGACGACGATGCCGGGCACGACCTCGACGAGCCGGCGGACCGGGCCGCCGGCGACCGCGTCCGCCGGGGAGAACTCCGCCTCGACCCCCTCGCCCTTCAGCGTCAGGACCCCGCCGGAGACCTTCACGCTCACCGGCAGGCGCGACGCCGCCGCGAAGTCCAGCGCCCAGACGGTGTCGTACAGGTGGAAGCCGCCGTCGGGATCCAGCACGCCGCCGCAGGACAGCGTCCGGCCCGTCATCAGCGCCAGCGCCGCCGCGAAATGGGAGAGCAGGCCGAACTGGAGGTGCCAGTCCTCCTCCGGGGCGGGGTGCGCGAAGTGGGAGCGCCACAGCGACAGCCAGTAGTCGAGCGCCGGGTGCTCGAGCAGGCGCTCGGCGGCCGCGCCCTTCGCCCCGGCGAGGAACTCTCCGGCGGCGGCGTAGCCGGCCTTGCGCGCCGAAGCCGGGCCGTCGCGGCGCAGGCCCTTCAGCGCGTCGCGCAGGCCCGCGCGGACCTCCTCGACGCGGCGCAGGTGGACCCAGCGCCACTCGGGCGTGAGCCCGCCGCTGAGGACCCAGAGCGACTCGTCGAGCGTCTTGCGCTTCATCTCAATAGAGCGGCTGGAGGACGTGCCCTTGGAGGAATACGGTCAGAAAATAGCCTAAATAGATCCAGTTCGCAAAGGAGATCGTGGGCGCCAGCGGGACCGTCTCGATGCCGTTGTCCTCGCACCACTCGCGCAGCGCGGCGGCCTGGTCGGGGGTCAGCCCGTCCGCGTAGAAGGACGAGAAGTGCTCCTCGGCGAACTCCTCGTCCTCCTCGATCGCCGCGACCAGCGCCGGGCCCAGGTTCATGTACGGGACGATCTGGTCGGGGCGCACGCTCGCGTACGACTCCGCGTCCCACAGGCGCACGAACACGATGGACAGCCCGAAGAAGGTGCCCATCAGCGCCCAGGTGCCCAAGCCCCCGAACAGCCCCGCGCCCGGCAGCGTCAGGCGGTGGCCGGTGAGCCCCGCCCACAGCGAGCCGAACGGGATCAGGCTCGGGATCAGGAACAGGAACGGCAGGGCCATGAACGCCGCCTGGCCCGCGACCGCGCGGAACGCGATCTGGATGCCGAAGAACAGGCAGAGGGAGAACACCGAGATGTGGCCGAAGGCGAACGTCAGCCCCGCCCAGTCCACCCGCCCCTTCCACAGGATCAGCCCCGCGAACAGCGCCGCGGTGATCGCCAGCGCGCGCGCCTTGCCCAGGCTGGCGGCGACGCGCGACCAGCCGAAGAACAGCCCGAAGCAGATCAAGGTCCGCACGAAGGTCGAGGCGATGCGCGACTCGAGGTAATAGGAGACCAGCGACATGACCGCCATCTGCGCGACCCACGAGCCCAGGTCCAGGAAGAAGCGCCCGGGAGCGTCCGCGTACTCCTCGTAGTAGGCGAGCAGCTCGGCCTTGATCGCCGCGCCCCCCTCCCGCAGCTTGAGCCACAGGAAGCCCGGCGCCTTGTCGAGCCCGACCTTGCGCAGGAAGTCGGCCTGATGGGCGAAGCGCGTGCGCCACAGGTAGAACGAGGCGGTCACGAACAGGTAGGCCGCCGCCGGGACGAAGGTGTTGATCAGCGTCTCCAGCCACTCCGCGCCGCCGCGGAAGAAGGCCGGCACGCGCATCAGCGGCGCGAGCGCGCACAGCAGGACGTACAGCTTCACGTCGCCCGCCGGCCAGACGCGCAGGCTCCACAGCACCGCCGCCGCGCCGACCGACGCGCCCGCGTGCCAGGCGAGCGCCGTCCACCACGCGCCCGTCACGCCCGCCTTCAGCAGGGCGCCCGCCAGCACCGCGGCGTAGCCGGCGGCGGTGAAGCCGCTCCACGCGACCAGGTAGCGGTGGCGGATGCGCTGCTCGTTCCAGTCGATCCAGCCCATGCGCGCCCACCCGGCGACGAAAGCCAGCCAGGCGTACGCGCTCACGGCCTTGAGCAGGAGGCTCGGTCCGGTCGGCACGGTCGGATTCTACTAAAGCCCGGAGAGCGTCAGGGGCAGCCGGCCGCCGTCGTGACCGGCCAGATCGGGTCGCAGGCCTCTCCTTGGCAGCGGCAGGAGCCCGCGCCGGTCTTGCCGCCCCACTCGAAGTGCCAGGCCTCGTAGTCGAGCCGCGCGCCGCCGGCCCGCGCGACCGCGTGAGAGAGGATCGCGACGGCCTTGCGCTGGTCGATCGAGCAATGCGGGGAGTCGGGCGTGCCGGCCCGCGCGTCGAAGCAGTCCTGGCCGCGCGCGTCCTTCAGGACCAGGTCGCAGGCGTCGCCCGCGGCGTGCGGCGTGGACCCGGGCCACGCCATCAGGAAGGCGTGCGGGGCCCCCGAATGGAGGCCGGCGAGGACCTTCTCCTGGATCTCGGTGCGGACGGGGAGGTCCTCGAAGTGCATCATCGTGAACAGCTCCCCGCACACCGCCTCGGCGTTGGCGTCCGGGACCGGGGCGCGCGGCTCGAGCGTGTTGCCGATGGCGCGCCGGTAGCAGTTGCGCACGGAGACCGTGTAGCGCAGGGTCGCGCGCTCCGGATCGGCGTCCAGCGCCGCGTCCAGGCGCGACAGGCCGTCGGCCACCGCGCGGGTCGAGCGCTTGCCGCGCAGGTCGGTCAGGACGCGCGCGCCGCTCAGGGAGGCCGACAGGTCGGTCAGCTCCGCCGCGTCCGGCTTCAGGGTCCCGCGGATGTCCACGGGCGCCTTCACGTTCGTCGTGCGCCAGTCGTACACGCCCGACCACTTCGAGTGGTCGTAGGCCATCGAGCAGCAGCAGAAGCGCTCGCACGAAGCCGTCCCGTCGCAGAACCGCTCGGCGGAGTCGGGACGGCACTCCCCCGCCGTCGGATAGCCCCGCGCGGCGCAGCTCGGGTTGGCGGGCAGCTCCGGCGCGCCGGCCGGAGCGGGCACGTCCGCGGCCGCCTTCTTGAGGGCGCGCAGGTCCACCATCGGGACGTCGTCGGCGCGCGCGGGGCCGGCGAGCGGGGACAGGAGCGCGGCGAGGGCGAGGGCGCGAGGGAGGGTCCTCACCCCCGCAGGTTAACAGGGGGCCGGCCCGATTTCAAGGGGCGCGCAGCAGCCAGCCGAGGCCCAGGGCCGCGGCGAACAGGACCGAGTAGCCGACCTCGGCGAAGCCCAGCGCCTTGAAGTCCACGCGGCCCGGCGCCAGGCGCGCGCGGCGCAGGGTCTTCTCCAGCGCGGCCGCGAACGGCAGGCCCGCCAGCCACGGCAGGGCGCCGGCGAGCGCCAGGACGACGACGGCCGCCAGCGCGGCGGCGTGGTAGGAGGCCGACAGCCGCCGCTGGCGCGCGAGCGCGGGGAGCACGGCCTTGTCGACCGCGGCGCGATGCCGCAGCGCCGAGGCCTTCACGTCGAAGATCGGCCCGAGGAAATAGAGCGCGCAGGCGAGCCACGTCCACCAGGCCTCCGGAGCCAG
Source organism: Elusimicrobiota bacterium (assembly GCA_016194625.1). The sequence continues at coordinate 5,033 of JACQBB010000077.1, forward strand.
CGTCCCGCGCGACGCGTAGTAGGCCGCCGGCGCGCCCAGGCACAGGCCCGCGATGCCCAGGATCTCGTTGGCGTAGGAGAAGGTCTCGCGCTGTTGATTGGCGCGCAGGTTGTAGGCGAGCAGGGCGCCGGCCGGCGCGGCGAAGCCGAGCAGCCCCCAGCGTCCGTGGACGAGGAACAGCGGCAGGGCGCCCGCGGCGGCGAGCAGGGCGTCGCCGACCAGCCAGTTCCAAGCCCCCGGCGTCGGCTTGCCGGACGCCAGCGCCTGCAGAGGCACGCGGAACAGGAAGCCCCCCAGCGCCGCGGCGGAGAACGCGAGCGCGACGCCCCACGGCGCGCCGTGCGCGGCCGCGAAGCCGACGAGGATCGGGGCGATCAGCACCGCCCAGGAGCCGTGCTCTTTCGGCATCATGCGGGCATTCTACAAATCCCTGGCGACCGCCGGGGGCCGGGGCTATACTCCGGTCATGACCGCGCCCCTGCTGGCGGCGCTGCTCCTCGCCGCTCCCTCCGGCGCCCAGAACCGCGCCGGAGCCGTGGACGCCGTCGCCGTCGCCCCGGTGACGGGACTGGGCGGGGCGCTCGGCTCGGCGCCGCAGGCGGTGACCCTGAACCTCGCCGCGCCGACGCTGTCCATGGTCGGCCCCGTGACGCCCGCGTTGGCGCCGTCCGCCGCCGCGCCGCTCGCCGCGCCCGCGCTGACGGTCGCGCCGGCGGCGTTCGCGCCCGCCGCCGCTCCCGTCGCGGCGCCCGTCCTCGTGCCGCTGCGCAAGACGATGGCGGAAGCGGCGCCCGAGGGGACGGAGAAGCTCGACGACGCCGCGATGATCCGCCTGACCAAGCGCCTGTTCGGCGAGGACGCGGGCGAGGACGCGGGGCTGGCCGCCTATCTGCGCCCGGACCGGCCGTTCGCCTTCGGCGCCAAGGAGAGCGCGGACTATCGCGCGGCGCGCGCCCCGGCCGACCGCGCCGTCGCGGCGGCGGCGCTGCTGCGCTCGGCGGGCGTCGCGGTCGAGGAGCGCGACGGGAAGGTCCGCGTGCTCCCGGTCAAGGACGGCTCGCCGCTGAACCGGCTCGCCGAGGACCTGCGGCGCGCGCACGGCGCGGCCGTCGTGTACGACCCCGGACGCCTCGGCGACTCCGGCGTCGCGGCGTTCAATCATAAGGAGAACACGCTGTTCCTCCCCCACTTCGGCCATCCGAAGTCGTACGCGGCGGTCCTGCACGAGTCGCACCACTCGAACTACGCGGCGCGCCAGACGCGCGGCGACCTGAGCCCGTTCCACGCCTCGCTGGTCGCCAAGAACGGCGCGGTGGTCCCGGGCGTGGTCTACTACGCGGGCTACATGTCGCTCGAGGAGCTGACCGCGCACGCCAAGACCCTCAAGCACCTGCTCGCCGCCGCGCGCCGCTCGGGCGACGCGGCCAAGCGCTGGGAGATCGAGGCCGAGGTGGTGAAGACGATGGACGTCCGCCGCTCGGCGTCCATCACGCTGGCGCGCGTCCTGCGCCAGCTCGACGAGGGCGCGGCGGTCGAGCCCGTGCCCGACGGCCACTGGGTCCTGGCCGAGCTGGGGCCCGTCGGCGGCGGGCGCTGGCACCAGCTGAGCCTGCCGTGGAGCACGCTGTACCTGCCGGTCCTCGACGAGCCCGCGCCCGCGCCGAAGACGGGGCTCGCCCGGCTGTTCTCCAAGAAGCCCCCGACGCCCGGACAGCGCGCCGCGCGCGCGACGGCCGCCGTGACGCTCGCGTACCTGCGCGAGACGGACGCGCTGCTCGACGGCCTGCGCGACGGCCTGTGGTCCGAGGCGCTCGATTGGGAGGCGCTCAACGCGCTCGCCGACAGGCTGTCGCTGGCGGGGCCGCGCGCCGAAAAAGCGTTCGAATCCGCTAGACTTCCCGCGTGGACGCCCGCCAGACGCTGACGCTCGTCGCGCCGCTGCCGCGGCTGTTCTTCATGGGGCGCTCCGGACGCTACGACCCCGCCCGCGCGCTCGTCCTGCGCGAGGCCGAATTCCTGGCGGGGGCCAAGGCGACGGGCCGCGGGAAGGACCCGCAGGCCCGCGCCGCGCGCGGGCGCTTCCTGAGGCTGCTCGGCCGCTTCGACGAGGCGCGCGTCGAGCTGGAGGCGGCCGCGAAGTCCGGCCTGCCCGAGGGCCTGGCGTTCCGCTGGGAGCTGTCGGCCGCGCAGGGGCGCCGCGACGACGACGGGCTCGAGGAGGCGCAGGCCGCCGCGCCCGACGACGCCCGCGTGCGCGCCTGGCGCGCGGTGAAGCTGGCCGAGTCGAGCCGCTGGGACGAGGCCGCCGCCGAGGCCGCCCGCGCCGCCGAGCGCGACCCGCGCTCGGCGTTCCCGCGCCTGATCCAGGGCCTGGCCCTGCTGAACGCCGGCGACCGGCCCGCCGCCGTCGCGGCGTTCGACGCGGGCCTGCGCCTGGACCCCCGGGCCGAATGGGCGCACCGCGCGCGCGCGATCGCCCTGTTCGAGGAGGGCCGCGAGGCCGAGTGCGTGGAGTCCTGCGCCGCCGCGATGCGCCTCAACGAGATGATCGGCACGCTGTTCATCCCGCTGGGCCTGTACCGCAGGAACCTCTCGACGCGCGAGTGCGTGGACGCCGCGACGAAGCGGATCGCCGCCGACCCCGGCGCGTGGTGGGCCAAGGTGTACCGCTCCGACTACCGCCGCGAGCCGTCGATCAACGAGAACGCGGGCGCCGTCCAGGACCTGCGCGACGCGCTGAAGGCGCGGCCCGACGTGGCCTGGACCTGGGCGTACCTGGCGCGCTGCCAGACCGCCGCCGGAGACTTCGGCGGCGCACGCGAGTCGCTGGAGACCGCGCACCGGCTCGACCCGGAGTGCGGCTGGATCCTGTCCTGGCGCGGCGAGCACCGCCGCCGCGCGGGCGACCCCAAGGGCGCGCTCGCCGACCTGGAGCGCGCGCTGGAGCTGGAGCCCGACTACGAGCTGGCCTACGCGTGGCGCGGCGGGGCCAAGCGCGCGCTCGGCCGCGCGAAGGAGGCCGTCGCCGACCTGACGACCGCGATCCGGCTCGACCCGACCTACGTCGAGTGGTGCCACTTCGAGCGCTTCAATTCGCTGCGCGACCTGGGCCGGACCGGCGACGCGCTCGACGACCTGCGCGAGGCCCACCGCCTGAACCCGAAGTTCGTCTACGAGACGGACGCCAAGAAGTTCCCGAAGGCGCTGAAGGAGCTGCTCAAGGTGCCCGCGAAGGACCCCCGCCGCGCGCTCGCGCTGTCCTGGGCGGGCGAGGTCCGCCTGCGCATGCGGGATTTCGCCGGGGCCGAGCAGGTCCTGGCGAAGGCGGTGAAGGCCGACGCGGGGCTCGCCTTCGCCCGCACTTTGCGCGGCCGCGCGCTCGGCGAGCTGGGCCGCTGGAAGGACGCGACGGCCGAGTTCGGCAAGGCCGTGGAGCTGGAGCCGCGCTCCGGCGTCGCCAAGGCCTGGCGCGGCCGCGCGAAGCTGATGCTGGGCGACGCCGCGGGAGCCGCGGCCGACCTCGCCGCCGCTCTGGAGTCCCGCACCGAGAAAGCCGCCGCCTGGATCCTGCAGTGGAAGGCCGAGGCCGAGCTGGCCGCGGGCCGCGCCGCCGACGCCGACGCGTCGGCCTCGCTGGCGCTGGAGGTCCACCCCCGCTACATGGAAGCGCGCCTGACGCGCGGCCTGGCGCGGGAGGAGCTCGGCCGCGCCGCCGAGGCGCTCGACGATCTGGAGAAGGCCTGCGCGCTCGCGCCCGACGACCCCAAGCCCGCCGCCGCGCGCGACCGCCTGCGCGCCGCGCTGGAGACGCCCGACGCCGCCGGCGCCGAGCGCCGCGCCGACCGCCTGACGCGCGAGGGCCGTCACGCCGAGGCCGAAGCGGTCCTGGGCGAGCTGCTCGCCGCGCGCCCCGACGACGCCGGCCTGCTCAAAAAGCGCGCCGACGCGCGCCGCCGCCAGGGCAAGTACGCCGCGATGGTCGCCGACCTGGCGACGGTCGCGCGCAACTCCCCCCGCGACGCCGGCGCGCTGGTGAACCTGGGCGACGCCAAGCGCCACGCGCTCGACTTCGGCGGCGCGCTCGCCGACGCCGAGGCCGCCCTGCGCCTCGACCCGGCGTCCGGCTACGCCTGGGTGCTGAAGGCCGAGGTCGAGCGCTCGCTCGGCCGCGGCGCGGCTTCCGTCGCGAGCGCGACGCGCGCCGTCGAGGCCGCGCCGGAGTGGACCTGGGCGCCCGTGGTCCGCGCGAAGGCGGAGCGCTTCGCCGGGGACCTGGCCGCCGCCGAGGCCGACACGCGCCGGGCCGAGAAGGCCGGCCCCGACCACTACGCGCTCGGCTGGCGCGCCGAGGTCCTGCGCAAGGCCGGCCGCCTCGACGACGCGCTCGCCGACGCGACGGCCGCGGTGAAGCTGCAGCCCGGCATCGCGTGGCTGCGCGCCCTGCGCGGGGAGATCCTGCGCGGCCTCGGCCGCGTCGAGGAAGGCTGGGCCGAGCTGAACAAGGCCGTGCTCACCGACGGCCACTGCTCGTGCGCGTTCGACTTCCTGGGCGCCGAGCCCGCGTCCGTGAAGGACGACCCGACGCTCGCCTGGGTGTACGCCTGGCGCGGCGGCGTCGCGCGCAAGGAGGGGCGCCTGGCCCCCGCGCGCGCGGACCTGCAGCGCGCGGTCCGCCTCGACCCGTCGGCCGGCTGGATGTGGGCGTGGCTCGGCGAGCTCGCGCTCGTCGAGGGCCGCTTCGCCGACGCCAAGGCCGCGCTCGACCGCGCGCTCAAGGCGCACCCGTCCTTGCCGCAGGCCCGCGTGTGGCGCGGCCAGGCGAATTTCGCGCTCGGCAAGGCCGCCCTCGCCGCCAAGGATTTCGACGCCGCGCTCGCCGCCGACCCCAACGACCCGCGGGCGGTGATCGGCGCGGCCGCCTGCCTGGAGAAGGCGGGCAAGACCAAGCAAGCCCAGGCCCTGTTCGCGCGCGCCAAGGCGCTCGCGCCGGGCCTTTTCGAGGAGGCCGCCGCCTGATGGACTTCAAGATCGTCTCGAAGGACGGCCGCGAAGCGGTCATCCCGGGCTGGGGCAACCTGCCCGTCGAGCTGATGGCCGCCGTCGCCGGCGTGAAGCCCGTCGTCCACGCCTGGATCGACGAGCGCGAGAAGGCCGCGATCGAGAGGATGTGCGCCGTCCTCGGCCTCAAGGTCCACGTCTACTCGCACGGCGGCAAGGGCTCCGGCACCGGCCGCCTCGGCGTGATGATCGGGCCCGATCCGGCGAAGCTCGAGGCCTGCGCCGCCGTCTGGGACAAGCCGATGAACAACCCCGGCGAGCACCTCGGCTACTCGGCCTGCTGCGTGAAGAGCTTCTGGGAGTGGAACCCCTCCTTCGACCGCAAGCCCGAGGCCGACTGCATCGTGAAGGCCCTGAAGGCCACGCCGAAGGCGAAGACCCTGCCCTGGCTGCTCAACGACGCCTACTACATGTACTCGCGCCCGTGGTCGCAGGAGGACGTGGACCGCCGCGAGTCGATGGTCCGCGCCAACCCCGACTGGCCGCTCGACCTGCTCAACGTCAACGCCTGGCACCCGTGCTCCTACGCCTGCGCGGAGTCTCTGGCCAAGGCCGAGAAGACCTTCGCCGCGATGCGGAAGCACCTCCCCGCGCTCGCCGCGAAGGTGGAGGCCGCGCTGAAGCGCCCCGTCGCCTTCTGGGACTGGCACCGCTTCGCCGCGCTCGACGGGACCGTCGGCGCCGACGGCTCCGTGGCCTACTCCCGCGTCGCGCCGCCCTATTCGCTTTTGGAGAAGGACCTGCGCGCCGCCCTGGACTCCGGCGACCGCCTCGTCGCCGGCGACGGCGGCCTGACGGTGTTCAAGGGCAAGAAGAAGGTCGCGGACCTGAAGGGCGCCTACCTGCTCCCCTTCGCCTGAAAAGGGTGACGCCAGCGTCAGTCGACCCTTTTAGTCGGGTTTACCGGGTCCCGGAATCCCTTTGAGCCTCGCGAGCTGAGCTTTCGCGTCGGGGACCAAGGCCGGGTCGACGCCTTCCGCCGCGAGCGCCCGCTCCAACACCTTCATCGCTTCCGTTTTCTTGCCGTCGGCCTCCAGCGCCGACGCCAGGCTCATCGCCGCCGGCAGGAAGCCGGGCTTCGCCGCGAGCGCGGCGCGGAAGTCGGCGGCGGCCCCGGCCTTGTCTCCTGCCGTCCAGCGCGCCACGCCGCGGTCCGCGCGCAGTTCCGGGTCCTTCGGCAGTCGCTCCAGGCAGGCGTCGAACCAGGCGATCGCCGCCTTCCCGCGCTCGCGCAGCAGCGGCGCGCGGCACGCGGCCGCGGCGTCGGCCGCGAGCGCCGCGTCCATCAAGGCCTTCGCCCCGGCAGCGTCGCCGTCCTCCCACCGCGACTCGGCCTCGGCGGCGGACAGCGCGGCGCGCGCCGCCGCCG
>JACQBB010000079.1 GCA_016194625.1 Elusimicrobiota bacterium
GAGAAGCGCTTCCGCGAGACCGCAAAAGCCGTCGAGGAGTCCTACCGGACGAACCCCGTCCACTTCCGCGCGATCCCGTCGGTCGTGATGGACTGGGAGGACGAGGGCCTGAAGGGAGGCGACCCCCGCCCGAAGCGCTTCGAGAAGGTCCTGCGCTACGCGCCGGCCGAGCTCGAGGCGTTCGCCAAGCGCTTCAAGGGGCGCCCGATGACGGTCTGGATCCTCGGCCAGCGCGACCGCGTCGGCCTGGACCGCCTCAAGGCGCTCGGCGACTTCGAGGAGAAGTCGCTGTCCGACCTGTTCCCGTACTGACCGGCCGGACGGTCAGTTCGACGGAGAGGCCGCCGTGGCCTTCTTCGCGGTCTTCAGCGTCTCGCTGACGACGGCCTTGTCGTGCTCGCTCATGCCGGACGAGTCGAGCTGCGCCTGGGCGGCGTCCAGCTGCTGGTCCATCGAGCCCGCGGCGACCTGGGCGGACTGGGCGTTCTTCGCGCCCTTGCCCGAGAAGTTGTACACGTGACCCGCGGCGCGGCCCATCAGCTCGGCGCGGCTCGAGACGCCGTAGTGGACGCTCGACGCGACCGCGCTCTGGGTCTTCGACAGGTCGAGCTTCGGGGCGACGAACGGCTTCTTGGCCGGCGCGGCGTCGAGCCGCGCGACCGGCGCCGCCGGAACCGCGGCCGGGATGGACGCTTGATGCGCCACCTCGAGGTGCCGGGTCACCGCGAGCTTCGGCGCGGCCGCCGCGGCCGCCGCGGGCGCGGCGGCGACGGGAGCCGCCGCCTCCTCGCGCGCGGACTCGGGAAGGATGGGGGCCGGCGAGGACGCCGCGACGGCGGTCCCTCCCGCCGGCGCGACGGCGGTCGCGGGCCGGGCGGCGGGCGCGGGGACGGCGAGGGCGGTCCCGGCCGCGACGCTCGCGCGGGCGACGGACGCCGCCTTGGGCGCCGGGCTCGAACGGGGCAGGACCAGCAGCGCGCCGCCGCCGCCGACCACGAGCGCGAAGCCGATCAGGCCCGCGGCGACCATCTGGATCGAGGCTTTGCCATGTTCCGTCATAGACCCTCCGCGCGACTCCCCCAGTGTAGGGCCGGACGCGCGGCCGCGCAAGGGGGCGTACCGGTTTTTTACCGTGTTTACCGCACTTTTACGCGGAGCGCGGGGCGCCGACCGGGGTCAGTTCCGAGATGATCTCGGCCAGCGCGGGGTCGCCGGGGAACAAGCGCGCGGCGGCCTCGACGCGCGTGGAGGCCTCCTCGCGGCGGCCGAGCGCGAGCAGGGCGCGCAGGCCGTTGACGTGGAAGGCGCGCTCGCTCGGATACTTGGCGACCGCGCGGCGGCACAGCGCCGCGCAGTCCTCCAGCCGGCCGGTGCGGCCGTAGATCGCCGCCAGCCCCATCCAGCCGAACGCCTCGTGGCCGCGCGCCGCCAGCCACTCGCACAACGCCTCGGCGTCGCCGTACATCTCGAAGGCGAGCTGGGAGGCCAGGAGGTTCTCGACGAAGCGCTCCGCGCCGTCCTCGCCGAGGGCCTTCAGACGGTGCAGGATCTGCAGGAAGTGGCGGCACGGCGTCCACGCGTGCTTCCCGTCGCCGAGCGGCAGGCGGACGAGACGGCGGACGTCCTCGGGCCGGAACTTGCCGGCCTCGGGCATCGTGAGCAGGATCGGCTCGTTCTCGCCCGACCACGGGCGCAGCCGGCCGAAGGACAGGCGCGCGCCGGCGGGGACGACCAGGCGCTCGATCGGCAGCTCGTGGCGGACGGGGCCGTCGACCGGGAGCATGCCGTCGGCGAGGGCGCGCGCCTCGGTCCAGGTGATCTCGACGGCCGTCTCCGTGTCGAGATAGAGCTTGAGGCCGGCGAAGCGGCGCACGCCGCGCACCAGCGCGAAGACCTGGCCGGGCATGTGGCCCATCCAGAGGAACTCCTTTCCCTTCGGCGCGCGCAGGCGTCGCGCGGCGACGAACTCGCGCACGCGGTCGCGCGCGGGGAACACCGGCACCCACACGCCGCCCAGCTCCGGGTCCTTGTCGGCCCAGACCGGGAACGACGCGTCGGCGCGGGTCACGCGCTTGGTCTCGCCCTCGAGCAGGGGCTCGTCCAACGTCAGCAGGTAGGTCTCGGACCGCAGCAGTTCCTTGTAGAGGGGCGCCCGGCCGGCGCGCGGGTCGCGCGCCGCGCGGCGCAGGAGGTGCTCGAGGTTCTCGACCATGAGGTCAGCTTAGCCCCGGGGAAAATCCGCGTCAAGACCCAGGCGGATTGCGGTAGAATCCCCTCGATGCCGCGCCGTCCGCGCCTCCTCGTCCTCCTCGCGCTCGCCCTCGCCGCGACCCCGGCCGTCGCCGGGATGACCGCGTCCGACTACGTCCGCCTCGCGCTGGCCGCGTCGCCCGAGGCGCGCTCGGCCGAGGAGTCGGCCGCCGCCGCCGCGGACGCCTACCGGTCCGCGTTCGCCGGAGCCTTCCTGCCGTCGGCGTCGTTCTCCTGGAGCGACTCGCTGTACGGCGACGACCCCGCGCGCGGCGTGTTCCACGGGCTGCGGATGAAGCGGAACGACCAGACGACGACCACCGGCGCGAGCTGGAACCTCTTCAACGGCTTCCAGGACTATCTGCGCGTGCGCGCGTCGGCGGAGTCGCGCGACTCCGCCGCGGTCTCGCTGCGAGCGACGCGCGAGGCGCGCGCGCTGGCGGCGGTCCAGGCGTACTTCCGCCTCGTGACGCAGAAGCGCCTGGTCGAGGTCGCGAGCCTGGACCTCGCCGCGCAGGAGGAGCAGTTCCATCGGACCGAGTCGCTGTACCGCTCCGGCCTGAAGGGCCTCTCCGACGTGTACAAGAGCGAGACCGAGTGGCGCTCGAGCCAAGTGCGCATGATCTCGGCCGAATCGTCCTACAAGACGACGCTGGAGCCCTTCAACTCGCTGATCGACCGCGCGCCGTGGACGGAGCCCGAGCTGGCGGCCGACCTCGCGCTCGGGACGACCGAGCTCCCCCGCCTCGAGGAGGACGCGGCGCGCCTGACCGAGCGCCTGCCCGAGCTCGCCGTGGCGCTGAAGAGCGTCGAGAAGGCGCGGCTGTCGGAGAAGCAGGCGCTGCTGAAGGCCCTCCCCTCCTTGAGCGCCGACGCCTCGTGGACGAAGGCGGACGCGGAAGGCGCCGGCCTGTGGTCCGCCCGCGCCAGCCGGCGCGTCGGCCTGCTGTTCTCCTTGCCGGTCGGCTTCAACGGCTTCAGCCAGGCCTACGACGTCGCCGGCGCGCGCGCGGCGCGGCGCTCCGCCCAGGCCGAGGCCGACCGGGAACTGCGCGCGGCGCGCGACGCGCTGTACTCGGCATGGGTCGCGCTGGAGGCGGCGACCAAGACCTACGCGCTCGCCGTGCGCCAGGAGGAGATCGCGGCGCGCGGGCTGGAGATCGTGGAGACGCAGTACAACCAAGGCTCGACGGACGCCCTGCGCATGGCGCAGGCGCGCAGCGACCTGCTGACCGCGCGCGTGCAGAGCGCGACGGCCCTGC
>JACQBB010000325.1 GCA_016194625.1 Elusimicrobiota bacterium
CCCAGATCCGGCCGCCGTGGCGCTCGACGATGCGCTGGACGGTGGCCAGGCCGATCCCGGTCCCCTCGAACTCGCCCGGGGAATGCAGCCGGCTGAACGGCTTGAAGAGCTTCTCCGCATGGTCCATGTCGAATCCCGCGCCGTCGTCGCGCACGAAGTAGGTCCGTCGCGCGCCGCGCGTGAGCGTCCCGAACTCGATGCGCGCGCGCGGCTTGCGGGAGGTGTACTTCCACGAGTTGCCGAGCAGGTTCTCCAGCGCCGCGCGCAGCAGGCCCGGGTCGCCGACGGCGACGACGCCCGGCGCGACGACGAACTCCACCGCCCGCTCCGGCGCGGTCGACTTCAGCCGGGCGGCGATCTCCGCGGCGAGGCCGCTCAGGTCGACGCCTTCGCGCCGCAGCTCCCCGCGCGTCACGCGGGAGAGCTGGAGGAGCTCGCTGATCTGCTGGGCCATCCGCTGGCTGCCGGTGCGCAGGCGGCGGAGGTAATCGCGCCCCCGCTCGTCCAGGCGGTCGGAGTAGCCTTCCAGCAGGGCCAGGCTGAAGCCGTCGATGGCGCGCAGGGGGGCGCGCAGGTCGTGCGCGACCGAGTAGGAGAACGCCTCGAGCTCGGCGTTCGCGCGCTTGACCTCGGCGACCAGCCGCGCCTCGCCGACCAGCTCGCGGGTGCGGTCGACCAGGGCGCCGATGACGACCACGCACGCGAGCACGACGAGCGCGGCGATGCCGCCGCCGATCGCGGAGTTCGTCAGCGCGATCTCGCGGGTCTTCGCGTCGATCCAATCCGTGCGCATGTCCACCTCGACCTCGCCCACCGGCGCCGGCGCGGAGGGCCGCCCGCGGCCCTCCTCGACGACGGGCAGGACCGGCGCGCGGGTCCGCCGCGGCGCGCGCCCGCGCCCGCGGGGGGGCAGTTCCGCGCGGACGCGGCCGCGCGCGTCGCGGATGCGCAGGGACTCCAGGTGCTCGACGCCGCGGTAGGACGCGGCGAGCGCGCCGAGGGACGCGTCGTCCTCGAGGCTCAGCGGGACGAAGGCGGCCTGCGCCGCCGCGCGCGCGATCGCGCCCGCCTCCCCGTCCAGCGAGTCGACCAGGAGCCCGCGGGCGAGGCGCGTCGAGGAGTAGGCCGACAGCCCGGCGATCGTGACGACCGAGCACAGCAGGAACGCGAGCAGCTGGCGGGTGAACCCGACCCATTTGACCACGTCGGTGCGGCTGAGGTCGAGCCGGAACAGGCGCGAGGTCGCCGCGTCCAGGCGCGACGCGCGCGGAGGCCTCGCCGCGACCGTCATCGTATCGAGCGCCATGGCTCTCCTCGGGGGACGAGCAGCTTCCACTTGTCGGCCAGCGCCCCGTTCAGCAGGAGGGCGCCGCCCGCGGGCGCGGGGCGCAGGCGGCCGCGCGGGTCGGCCTCCCCGCGCAGCAGCGCGTCGACCGTCGCTCCGGCCTCCCTCGTCAGCGGGTCCGCGGGGCCCTCGAACGCCAGCAGCGCGCCGCGGCGGACGCTCGCCGGCTCCGGCGCGATGATCGCCACCCCCGTCGACAGGGCGCGCTCGCGGAGGAACTCGAAGCCCGCGCCGCGCGCGAGCAGCGGGTCGCCGACGAGCCAGATCGCGCGGGCGCCGCGGAGCAGGCCGCGCACCGCCGGCGCGACCTGCGCGACGTCCGCGATGCGGGTCTCGGTCAGCGCGAGCCCGCGCGCGGCCGCGCCGCGGCGGACCCAGTCCGCGACGGGCTCGTAGCCGGGCGTGTAGGCCAGTCCGACGCGGTCCAGCTTCAGGCGCTTCACGCCGTCCAGCAGGGCGTCGACGTTGTAGGAGAACATCCCCGAGACGCCCGGCGACGCGAGGCGGTCGCCGCGGATCACCGAGACGTCGACGAAGTACACCGGGACCTCGGCGACCTCGCGCGCCGCGAACTCGGCGGCGTCGTCGCCGACGGCGACCACCAGGTCCCGCGTCTCCAGGTCGGCGAGCACGCGGCCGCGGACGATCGGGTCGGCGAGCAGCCGCGGCGCGAGCCGGACGAAGGACGCGTCGGGGCGGGCGCGGAACGAGCGGGCGATGGTCGCCAGCTCCGGGCGGACCTCCGCCTCGGCGTCGTCGAGCACGACCGCGATCCGCCGCTCGGGGGGCGTCGCTCCGGCCGGCCCTCCCAGGAGCCACGCGAGCGGGACCGCGAGCAGGATGTTCCTCATGACGGTCCTAGAACGTCACGGTCAACCCGAGCTGGAGCGAATAGCCGGTCAGCGTCAGGTCCCCCTTGCCGGCGAACGGCAGCCGGTAGTACAGGTCGGAGGCTTCGAATTTCGCGAGGACTCCGTCGGTCAGGCGCAGCGACGCGCCTCCGGCGGCCTCCCACAGCGCCTCGCGTCCGCCGCCGGCGGACCCATGGGTGAAATAGTCCTCGAAGCGCGCCCACGGCGTCAGCGGCTTGCCCCACGCGGTCCAGCGCCGGTAGTCGGCCTCGACGAAGAAGCCCTCGGTGCGCCAGTCGCGGGTGCCCAGGTTCGCGGCGAAGCCCTGGTCTCCTTTCACGACGAGCAGCAGGGCCTCGCCCAGGAGCTCGAAGCCGCCGCCGGAGGCGCGCAGATGGGCGTTCGCCATCTGCAGCAGGTCCTTGCCTCCCGCGTCCCACTCGCCGCGGTAGTAGGACGCGCCGGCGCTCGTGTCCGGCAGGTCCCGGTGCGCCACGTCCACGCGCGCGCCGACCGCGACCTTGTGGTTGGCGTCGGAGCTGCCCAGGTTCTTGGCGATCGTCAGGCCGCCGGGCAGCGTCGCGCTGCGGAAGGTCTCCGTGCTGCCCGGCACGGGGCCGTAGCCGTTCACCGCGTACAGGTCCACGGTGGCCGTCAGCGGTCCCGCCGTGAACGGGCGCTGCACCCCGGCGCCCATGTCGGCGATCGGCAAGCCCAGGATGGACCCCTGGAACAGGGGCGCCGAGATCGACGGACGCTGGAAGCCGTAGAAGCGGTGCTGGTTGTACCAGCCGAAGGGCAGGGTGATCTTGCCGACGCGGCCCTGGCCGCCGTAGCCGTCGTACTCCAGGTACGCGTATTGGATGCTGAGCGTCTTGACCGTGCTGCCGACGTCCCGGTAGGTGACGTCCATCTGCAGGCGCGCCGCGTCGCTGAGGCTGGTGGTCGCGAACAGGCCGATGGCGCTGATGCCGCTGCCGCGCGTCTCCAGCCGCGCGGGGCTCAGGGCGAACTGGGACAGGACGGCGGGCGGGCCGTCGATCTTGAAGGAGCCCTGCGGCGTCGTCACGAAGTCCGCGTAGCCGGTGAAGACCACCTTCGCCGCCGCGGGCGCGCTGAGCAGGACGCCCAACAGGACTCCCGCCGCGCGCCGTCCCGAGATCGAGGGTCGCATATCCGGACCTCCGCGCTTCGCTGACATTGTGACGCGGGACGAGCGGAGGTTCAATGTCGGCGGAGTCAGTTCCGTCAGCCGCGGCGGCCCGCTCTTCCTTTAAAGGGCCCGAATCCGCTAGAATGGCCGCCTTATGGCCATCGAACAGACCCTGATCCTCATCAAGCCGGACGGCGCGTTCCGCAAGCTGACCGGCATCACCATCGACCGCCTCGACGCCACCGGCCTCGAGATGGTCGGCGCCAAGATGATCTGCGTGACCGACAAGCTGGCGCGCGAGCATTACGCCTCCCTCTCCGACAAGCCGTTCTTCGAGGACCTGATCAAGTACATCCGCGGCGGCTACCACGGCATCAAGGACAGCCGCATCCTCGCCCTGGTCTACCGCGGCGAGAACGCGATCAAGGCCGTGCGCGCCGTCGCCGGCGCCACGAACCCCGAGGCCGCCGCCCCCGGCACCATCCGCGGCTCCTTCGGGCGCATGAACAGCGTCACCAAG
>JACQBB010000326.1 GCA_016194625.1 Elusimicrobiota bacterium
CGCGCAGGAGATGATCGCCGACCCGAAGATCGAGGACCGCAAGCGCTACGTCGAGGACCTGGCCAACTACATGGCGTCCCAGCGCATCGGCGTCGAGGTCTGCGTGACCAGCAACCTGCAGACGATCCCGTCGCTCAAGTCGATCGCGTCGCACCCGATCCGCCGGATGATCGACTACGGCCTCTCGGTGTCCGTCTGCACCGACAACCGCCTGGTGTCCAACACCACGGTGAGCCGCGAGGTCGGGCTGATCGTCGAGGGCGCGAAGGTCACGCGCCCCGAGCTCAAGCGGCTGATCGTCGCCGGCTTCAAGGGCGCGTTCTTCCACGGCTCGTTCGCCGAGAAGCGCCGCTTCGTCGAGGCCGTCGAGCGCCGCTACGACGCGGTCGCCGCCGCGCCCGCCGCGAAGCGCTAGGTCGGGTCGCGGTCGACGGTGTCGGGCGAGAACGCGGGCACGAACACCGCCACGTACTCGCACGGGCCGCGCGGGGTCGAGTAGCGCACCCACTCGCCCTTCGGCGCGATCACGGCCTGCCCGGCCGCGACCTCGAGCGTCCCGGCTCGGGTCTCGACTCGGAGGACGCCGGCGAGGACCAAAGTGAACTCGTCGAACTTCGGCGTCTGGCCGGGCTCGACCCAGCCCTCGGGGCTGGACATGCGCGCGACCGAGGCCGCGCTCGTCTTCGAGTTCACGCGGCCGACGTACTCCCGGATGATCTTCGGCTTGTTGCCGGCGGCCGGGATGACCGTCGGCTCCTTTATGAGGGTCGCCATCAGAACCAGCCTCCTCCCGCGCCCAGCAGGTGGTCGCGCACGCCGCGCAGCCCCGCCGGATCGGGCGACAGCATCAGCTCGAGCGCCGGGCGGCCGCCGAACGCCTTGTTGCCGCGCTTGACCCAGCCGTCGGCGGCGGCGCCGCCGAGCAGCTCGTGCAGGCGCCGGTACACGCCGAGCGTCAGCGAGACGCGCTCGAGCGCCGCGACGCTGAGGCGCGACGGGTCCTTCCGCCACGCCGCGTAAGCGCGCGCGTCGACGCCGAGCAGCGCGCGGCGCTGCGCGCCGGTCAGGCCCCACAGCGCGGCGATCCGCTCGAACGCCTTGAACGCCGCCGGCGAGAAGCGCCCGGCGTTCGCGCTGAGGCCGCTCCACTGCCGGAACGACTCCTGCTGGCCGGCGCGGAAGCGCAGGGACAGGTCGATCGCGGCGAGCGTCTGCGCGAGCGTCCGGCGCGCCATCTCGACCTCGTTCTTCGGGTCGCGGAAGAAGGACTCGACCTCGGCGCGAAGCTCCGGCGTCGCGAGCCCGGCCGCGGCGCCGACGATCCGCGTCGCGCCGCGCGGGCCGACCTTCGCGACCAGCGCGGGCCAGCGCGCCTTCACGAACTCCCAGCCGCGCTCCCGCGTCGCCGGAGCGGACAGGATCCAGACGAAGGGCTTCCACGCGTCCTGCGCGCGGACCTCGTCGGTCAGCGTCAGCGCCAGCGCGCGGTCGAGCAGCTCGGGCGCGGAGAACTCGGACAGCGCGCGCAGCATCAGGTCCTTCTGCTCGGGCGTCTTCGGCGCGGCCAGGCGCGCGCGGAACGCCTCGAACAGCGCCGGGTCGTTGCGGCGCGCCGCGGCCGCGACCACGACCGGCGCGACCGCGGCGTCCAGCGACGCCGGGTCGTCCAGGTAGGCGGCGAGGCGCGGGGCGGCCTCGTCGGCGAAGCCCGTCCCCGCCGCGTGCAGCGCCAGCGCGCCGAGCACCGCGGGGCGGGCGAGCGCGTCGTCGGCGCTCTCGCCCTTCTTCTTCTCCCAGCCCAGCCGCGCGCGCGCCGGCGCGAAGAAGTCGGCGGCGAAGGCGCCCAGCGCCGCGCGGGTCTCGTCGTCGGCGGCGAGGTCCTGGCGCAGCGTCTTCAGGTACGCCGCCGCGTCCTCCAGGATCATCCGCGACGGGTCGCCGCGGAACGCCGCCAGCGCGTCGAGGAAGCGCGAGACCGGCAGGCGCCCGGCGCGCGCCGCCGCCCACAGGTGGTTGAGCAGGCCCGCGCGCTCGGCCGGCGACAGCTCGCCGCGCCGCGCGAGCGCCGCCGCCAGCAGCTCCGGCGACAGCGCGACGCGGTAGTAGCCGGTCTCGCCCGCGTTCGGATAGACCCACGACGGCTCGCCGCGGCCCGGGAGCGTCACGGTCTTCGACGCGCCGTCGAGCAGGACGCGCAGCTCTCTCGCGCGCGTCTCGCCCTTCAGCCGGTAGCGCACCGCCACCGGCACCGTCCAAAGCGTCCCGTCGGCGGGGCCCGCGGCCGAGAAGCGCTCCTGGGTCAGCGTGAGCGTCCGGCCGGCGGCCGTCGCCGTCACCACCGGCACGCCGGCGCGCGTCAGCCAGCCGTCGAGCATCCGGCGCACCGGCTGGCCCGACGCCTTCTCGAGCTCGCGCGCCAGGTCGCCGGCCTCGGCGTTCCCGCGCGCGAAGCGGCGGATGTAGGCGCGCACGCCGGCGCGGAAGTCCTCCTCGCCCAGGTGCAGCTCGAGCATCCGCAGCAGCGCGCCGCCCTTCTGGTAGCTCATCGGGTCGAACATCGCCTGGATCTCGGCGGGCGTGGCCGCGTCGGAGCGCACCGGGCGCGCGCCCGGCAGCGCGTCGATCGACAACGGGAAGCGCTTGCCCTGGTCGAAGTCGTCCCAGACCTTCCACTCCGGGACGCGGCGGTCGACGATCTTCGCCGCCAGCCAGGTCGCGAACGCCTCGTTGAGCCACAGGTCGTTCCACCACCTCATCGTGACCAGGTTCCCGAACCACTGGTGGACGATCTCGTGCGTGACGACCTCGGCGACGCGGCGCTTGGCGGCGTCGGACGAGAGCTTCGGGTCGATCAGCAGGGACGCGTCGCGGAACAGGATCGCGCCCCAGTTCTCCATCGCGCCCGACGCGAAGTCCGGCGAGACGACCAAGTCGAGCTTGGGCAGCGAGTAGGGGAGCGCGAAGTAGGCGTTCAGGCTCTTCAGCGCGCGCGCGGCCGCGTCCAGCGCGAAGTCGGCCTGGCCGAGCTGGTCGGCCGGCGCCCAGACCGTCACGAGCGTCCTGCCGACCTTCACGCTCTTCGGCGACAGGCGCGCGGCGAACACCGCGAGCAGGTACGACGACATCCTCGGGGTCGGCGCGAAGGTCGTCGTCTTGCGCCCGTCCGCGACGGTCTCCGAGACGACGGGCATGTTCGACAGCGGCGTCAGCGCGGCGGGGACGTCCAGCGTCAGGCGGAACTCCGCCTTCGCCTCGGGCTCGTCGAAGCAGGGCAGCACGCGCCGCGCGTGCGTCGGCTCGAGGTGCGTGAACGCCCACGCCTCCTCGCGGCCGTCGGCGCGCCCGCGCGCCTTGAACAGGCCGCGCATCAGCTCGTTCATGCGCCCCTCGTAGGCGATCTCGACGGCCGCCGCGCCCTTCTTCAGCGGCGCGTCGAGCAGCAGCGTCACCGTCTCGGCCTTCGCGTCCACGACGACGCGCGACGGGTCCAGGCGGCGGCCGGCGACGCGGACCTCGCCGATCGCCAGGTCGAGCGCGTTCAGCACGATCCGGTCGGCCGGCGCGGCGACGGAGACCGTCATCGCGACGCGTCCGCGGAAGGTCCCCGCCTCGGGCTCGAGCGTCAGCGTCAGGTCGTAGCGCCGCGGCGCGACGCCCTTCGGCAGGCGGCCCGACGGCGGGAGCGCGGGGACGCCGGGCGCGGCGGCGCGTCCGGAGTCGGACGCGGGGACGGCGTCGCCCGCGCACGCGGCGCAGGGCGGGGCCGAGACGCCGTCGAAGCGCGCGTCGAGGGCCGGCGCGGCCTGCGCCGGGGCGGCGCTCACGCGCGCGGACAGCGCCTCCAGCGCGGGACGCGCGGGCAGGGCCGCCGCCGGCGCGGCCGGGAGCGACGCGGCGGGGACGGCGCCGAGCGCGGGCGCGGGGAGCGGAGCGGGAAGGGCGGACGGCAAGGAGGCCGGAGAGAGCGGTTTCATGGTCGCGGGGGCGAGATACGGGGTCGGCGCCGCGAACAGGCCGGACAAGCCGACGGCCACGACGCGCGAGGGTGCCATCACCCGCCGATTCTAGCCATAAGCGCGACGGGAGCGGATGGGCCCTCCGGACCGTCCGCGCGGGCCAGAGGCCCCAGCCCCGCCGCGGCGGCCGTTCCGTCGCAAATGGTACAATCGACCCGTGAAACGCGCGCTCCTTATAACCGCCGTGATCTTGCCGTCGGCCTGCCGGAAGGACGCCATCGAGACGCGCCGCGTCCCCAAGGAGGCCCCCTCGATGCAGATGGCCGCCCCCGCGATGGGAGGCGGCGACGAGGCCCCGCGCGGCGTCCGCTGGACGGCGCCCGCGGGCTGGACCGAGACCCGCGGCGGCGGCATGCGCCTGGCGACGCTGACGCCGCCGGCCCAGGGCGGCAAGGCCGAGGTCACGGTCGTCGCCTTGCCCGGCGAGTCGGGCGGCGAGCTGGCCAACGTCAACCGCTGGCGCGGCCAGATCGCGCTCCCGCCGATCGTCGAGTCCCAGCTCTCCGAGGGCCGCGCGACCGTGCGCTCGGCGCTCGGACCCGTGCTCGTGTACGACTTCACCGGCACCGGCGAGAAGAAGGCCCGGCTGTGCGCCGGCATGGTCTCGGTCTCCGGGACGACCTGGTTCTTCAAGCTGACGGGCGACGAGAAAGCCGTCGCGGCGGCCAAGCCCGCCTTCCTCAAGCTCCTGGAGGGGCTCAAACACGATGCGCCGTGACGATCCCTTGGGACGCGCCGCCGCCGTCCTCAGCTCGATGTGGCTGACGACGGTCTGCCTCGCCCTGTTGATGGTCCTCGTCGTCGCCTGCACGCTCCTGCAGGTCCCGCTCGGCACGCACCTGGCCGTCGAGCGCACGATCCGCACCTTCCTGGTCTGGTGGACGCCCGACGGCTGGGGCATGAAGGTGCCCGTGTTCCCCGGCGGCGGCCTGGTCGGCGGCGTGCTTCTGCTGAACCTGCTGTTCGCGCAGTTCCTGAAGCTCGAGCGCAGCCGCCGCAAGGCGGGCCTGTGGGTCGCCCACTTCGGCCTGGCCCTGCTCTTCGTCGGCGAGTTCGCGACCGCGCTGTTCCAGGTCGAGAGCCAGATGCCGATCGAGGTCGGCCAGACGCGCGACTACTCCGAGGACACCCGCCTGCTCGAGCTGGCGGTCGCCGACACGAGCGACCCCGCGCAGGACACGGTCACCGCGATCCCCGAGTCGCTGCTGAAGCCCGGCGCGGCCATCACCGCCCCGGCGCTGCCGTTCACCCTGCTGGTCAAGCGCTGGTACCCGAACTCCGAGATGACCATGCGCCAGGCGTCCGACCCGCCGTCGGAGGCGACCGCCGGCATCGGCGGCAACCTCGCCGTGCGCCAGGTCCCGGTCGTCACCACCGACGACGCGACGAACTCGGCCGCCGCCCTCGTCGAGGTCCGCGCCGGCGCCGATCCCCTGGGGACCTTCTGGCTGTCCAACGGCCTGGGCGCCCCGCAGGGCTTCGCGCGCGAGGGCCGCGACTGGAAGCTGGCGCTGCGCCCGCGGCGCTACTACCTGCCGTTCTCGATGACGCTCAAGCAGTTCAAGCACGACGTGTACCCGGGCACCGACATCCCGAAGAACTTCTCGAGCCTGGTGCGCCTGAAGGACTCCGGCGCCGGCGAGGACCGCGACGCGCTGATCTACATGAACCACCCGCTGCGCTACGGCGGCAAGACCTTCTACCAGGCCAGCTTCGGCAAGGGCGACACGCTGTCGGTGTTCCAGGTCGTGCGCAACCCCGGCTGGCTGATCCCGTACCTCTCCTGCGCGCTGGTGGCGCTGGGGATGGTGATGCATTTCGGCGCCAAGCTGTCGGCGTCCCTCAGGAGCGCCCGATGAAGAAGACCTCCCGCTGGTACTGGGGCGCGTTCGCCGCCGGCCTGCTGACCGCCGCCTGGCCGCTGCTGGCGCCCGCGCCGAAGGCCGCCATGGACGTCGCCGGGTTCGCGCGCCTGCCCCTGCTGGAGGGCGGCCGCGTGAAGCCGATGGACTCGTTCGCGCGCAACGCGCTGCTGCTGATCCGCGGCACGCAGACCCTGCCCGTGGACGGCAAGACGATGTCCGCCGTCGAGTGGATGCTGAACGCGATGTTCAAGCCCGAGCGGGCCGACACCCTGAAGGTGTTCGTCATCGACGACCCCGACGTGCTCGGCCTCCTCGGCCTCGAGCAGGGCAACGAGCGCCGCTTCGCCTACTGGCAGATCGAGCCGAAGCGCGACGAGGTCGGCCAGCAGGCCCAGCGCGCCGAGGCCATCGACTCGTCCAAGCGCTCGCGCTTCCAGTCGGCGGTCGTCAACCTGAGCCACCGCCTGGACCTGTACGAGCAGATCAAGAACACGTTCATGATCTCGGGCTCCAACGACCCGACCGACGACCTGGCGGCCTTCTCCGCGGCCCTGCCCGGCGCGATGCGCGCAGTGCACGGAGCGGCCAAGGCCTCGCGCGCCGACCAGGCCGCGATGAAAGTCCTCTCCCAGCTGCTCGAGCGCTACCAGTTCCTCGCGCGCGCCGCGGCGTTCCGCGCGCTCCCGCCGCAGGCCGGCGAGCCCGACGAGGCGTGGACCTCGTTCGGCGAGGGCATCCTGAAGCCGAACCAGGGCCGCGACCCGCACCCGGGCGTCTCCGCCTACGCGCTGATGGGCCACGGCTTCCGCAAGGACGACCCGGCCGCGTTCCGCTCCGCGGTGCGCGAGTTCTCGGCGTGGCTGGCGAGCGCCCGCCCCGAGGACGCGCGCCGCGCGCGCCAGGAGGTCGTGTTCAACGCGGCCCAGCCGTTCGTCGCCGGCATGACGCTGTACGTGCTCGCCCTGCTCGCCGTGTTCGCCTGGTGGGGCACCCGCCGCGCCGAGGCGCAGTCCGCCGGCGGCGGCCTGCTCGCCGCGGCCGTGCTCGTCCACACCGTCGGCCTGTTCGCGCGCGTCGCGCTGCAAGGCCGCCCGCCGGTGACCAACCTCTATTCGTCGGCCGTGTTCGTCGGCTGGGTGTCCGCCGCTCTGGGCCTGTTCGCCGAGCGCGTGCACAAGAAGGGCTTCGCGCACGCCGGCGGCGCGCTGGTCGGCTTCAGCACGCTGCTGATCGCCCAGCACCTGAGCGCCTCGGGCGACACGATGGAGATGATGCGCGCGGTGCTCGACTCCAACTTCTGGCTGGCCACGCACGTGGTCACCGTGACCATCGGCTACGCGTCCACCTTCCTGGCGGGCGCGCTCGGCATCGCCTGGGTCCTGCGCCGCCAGTTCCTCTCCAAGCAGGACCCGGAGACCACGCGCGCGCTCGTCGGCCTGTGCTACGGGATCGTCGCCTTCAGCCTGTTCTTCAGCTTCGTCGGCACGGTCCTCGGCGGCATCTGGGCCGACCAGTCGTGGGGCCGCTTCTGGGGCTGGGACCCGAAGGAGAACGGCGCCCTGCTGATCGTGCTGTGGAACGCGCTGATCCTGCACGCCCGCTTCGCCGGCTACGCGCGCGAGCGCGGCGTGATGGTGATGGCCGTGTTCGGCAACATCGTCACCGCGCTGTCCTGGTTCGGCGTGAACATGCTCGGCATCGGCCTGCACTCGTACGGCTTCATGGACAAGGCCTTCTACTGGCTGACCGGCTTCTGCGCCGTCCAGCTCGCGTTCATGTGGCTGGGCTGGATGCCCGCGCGCTTCTGGCGCGAGCCCGACGCCGCCTAGCTAGGGCTTCGCCGGACCCATCAGCTCGCGCAGCAGGAAGACGTACTCGATCGAGTAGCGCTTCACGCGCTGCTCCAGGTTCGCCGCCGCGCTGTGGCCGCCCTCGACGTTCTCGTAGTACAGCACCGGCTGGCCCGCGTCCTCCAGCGCCGAGGCGAACTTGCGCGCGTGGCCCGGGTGGACGCGGTCGTCCTTCGTCGAGGTGTACACCAGCGTGCGCGGGTAGCGCGGCGCCGCCTTCACGTTCTGGTACGGCGAGTAGCCGCGCAGGACCGGCGCGGTCGCGGGATCGTCCACGGACCCGTACTCGTCCACCCAGGAGTTCCCCGCGAGCAAAGTGTGGAAGCGCAGCATGTCGGTCAGCGGCACCTCGCAGAGCACCGCGCCGAACAGCTCCGGGCGCTGGGTCAGGACGGTCGAGACGAGCAGGCCGCCGTTGGAGCCGCCCTGGATCGCGAGCTTGCCGGGCCGCGTCTCCTTCGTGGCCGCCAGGTCGGCGGCGACGGCCTCGAAGTCGTCGAAGGCCTTCTGACGGTTCGTCTTGAGCGCGGCCGCGTGCCAGCGCGGCCCGAACTCGCCGCCGCCGCGGATGTTGGCCAGCGCGTACGCGCCGCCGCGCGACAGCCACAGCTTGCCCGCGGTCGCGAGGTAGAACGGCTTCATCGAGACCTCGAAGCCGCCGTAGCCGTACAGCAGCGTCGGCGTGGTCCCGTCGAACGGCGCGTCCGCCCGGCGGACGAGGAAATACGGGACCTTCGTCCCGTCGCGGCTCGTCGCCCAGCGCTGGGTCACGGCCAGGCCCTTCGCGTCGAAGCGCGGGGGCAGGGAGCGCCAGATCTCGGCCTTCGGCGCGGCGTCCGCGCCGTCCCAACCCAGCACCGAGGTGGGCAGGAGGAAGCCCTCCGCGTCCACGAGCAGGAGGTCGGAGAAGTCGTCGGAGGCCGCCAGGCCCAGCGAGGTCCCCGCCGGGAAGGGCAGGCGCTCGACCGACCAGCGCGACCCGTCGCGCCGCGCGCGCAGGAGAGCGCCCTGCACGTTCTCCAGGACCGACAGGTACAGGCCGGTCTTCGTCGCGGCCAGGCTCTCCAGCGCCGAGTGCTCGTCGGGCGTCCACACCGTCTCCAGGGCGGACAGCGACGCGCCGACCGGCCAGGCGACCAAGGTCCCCGCAGGGATCGTCGCGCCGGCGACCGCCCACGGGTCGCGCAGGGTCGCCAGCAGGCGCCCGTCGAACCAGCCCTTGAGGTCCGCCGACTCGGGCAGGGGCACCTCGGCCTGCGTCCCGTCGTCGCGCAGGACGCGGTGGACGGCGGTGAAGAAGGTCGGCGCGCGGTCGAGCAGGGCCAGGCGGCCCTCCGGCCGGACGAAGACCGCCGGGTCGGCCGAGACGTCCTCGACGCGGCCCTCGAACACGGTCTTGGCCGACGCCAGCGGCGTGCCGCGCCTCCACAGCTTGATCACGCGCGGATAGCCGGACTTGGTCAGCGAGCCGGGGCCGAAGTCGGTGCCGACGAGGAGCTCGTCGGCGGAGTACCAGGCGACGTGCGACTTCGCCTCCGCCAGCTCGAAGCCGCCCTTCACGAACTCCTTCTTCTCCGCGTCGAACTCGCGGTACACGGACGCGTCCTTGCCGCCGCGCGAGAGCCGGAGCAGACAGCGCGTCTGCGCGGGCGCCAGGCAGTCGGCGCCCTTCCACACCCAGTTCTCCTTCTCCTTCGCCGCCAGAGCGTCCAGGTCCAGCACCGTCTCCCACTTCGGCTCCGCCTTGCGGTATTCCTTGGGAGCGGTCCGGCGCCAGATCCCGCGCACCGCCTTCGGGTCCTGCCAGAAGTTGTACACCCGGTCCGCGCGCAGCTCCGGCGCGGGGATGCGGTCGGTGGCCAGCACCACCGCCCGCGCGTCCGCCTCGACCGCGGCCCAACGCGGGTCGGACTTGAGCTCGGCGAGCGCCTTGTCGTCGCGCTCCTTGACCCAGGCGAGAGCGCGCGGCGACTCGACCTCCTCCAGCCACAGGCGCGGGTCGGCGGGAGCGTCGGCGGCGCGGGCGGGCGGAAGGACGCACCACAGGACGGCCAAGACGAGCGCGGCTCGGATCATCAGTCCCCCAGGAAGCGCAGATACAGGTGCGGCTCGGCCGCGCCCTTGCGGGCGAGCTTGAGCAGCGGCGCGGCGGACGGCACGGCGCGGGCCAAGGCCTCGAACTCGGGCAGGGCGGCGGCCAGCTGCAGGCGGTTGAACATCGTGGTGCCCTCGGCGTCGACGAAGCGCAGCAGCGGGTAGGCGGGGTCGCCGGCGGGCCAGCGCGCGGCGAGCGCGCCGTCCTCGTCGACGAGGCTGTCCAGCTCCTCGCCGAACTCGTCTTCCAAGTAAGCGTCCAGTCCCATCAGCGCCCCGGGTACGCGGTCACGACCTCGCCGTCGGGCTCGGCGATGACGACGAGGGTGCGCACGGGCCGGCCGGTGCGGCCGTCCGTCCCGATCGCGCGGCCGCAGTCCACCACGCGCTTGTCGCGGCCGTTGCGCTCGCGCTTGGCCGGCGCGGCCGCCGCCAGCGCCACCAGCGCGTCCAAGTCCTCGCCGTCGCGGAACAGGCTCTTGCCCGCGGCGCGCGTCCCCGACCGGAAGTGCTCGGACAGGATGTGGCGCCGCGCCCGCGCCCCGATATGGAGATGGATCCGGACCGCCTTCTCCGCGGCCGGCGCCGCCGCTCCGCCCGCGGCCGCGAGGCCGGGGAGCGACGCCAGCAGGACGCCGAGCAGGAGGCGGGCGATCATCGGGACATCGTATCAGTCGCGGCCGCCGCCTTCAACGCCGCGAAGCCCGCGGCCAGGCTCACGGGGGCCAGGCCGAGAAGGCCGGCCAGCCGCGACGAGTCCAGCGAGGAGTCCCGGGGCCGCCGCGCGGCCTGGCGGGCGTCGGCCATGCGCGTGCGGCGCACCAGGCGCTCGTCCCAGCCGAAGGTCCGGCACAGCGCGACGGCGAGCTCGTAGCGGGTCGCGCGCTCGGCGCCGCTCCAGTGGTACACGCCGTCCAGGTCGGGGTCGTCGAGCAGGCGCAGGACCGGCTCGTGCAGGAAGTCGGCGGCGGTCGAGGTCCGCCACTGGTCCTCGAAGGCGCCGGCGGGCTCTCCCCGGGACAGCTTGGCCCGCAGTTCGTCGACGAAGCAGCGCGCCGCGCCCAGCGGGCGGCCGTACAGCGTCGCCACGCGCAGGACCACCGCCCCGGGGGCGGCGCCCAGGACCGCCTCCTCGGCCTCCAGCTTGGTCCGGCCGTACGCGTTGACCGGAGCGGGGTCGTCGTCCTCGGTGTACATCCCCCTCTCGCCGTCGAAGACCAGGTCGGTGGACAGGTGGATCAGGCGGGCCCCCGCCCGGCCGCAGGCTTCGGCCAGGACGCGGGCGGCGTCGCGGTTGACGCGGCGGGCGCGCTCGGGCTCGCGCTCGCAGTCGTCGGGCTTGGCCATCGCGCCGGCGTGGACGACCGCGTCCGGGCGGACCGCGTCGAAGGCCCGGCGCACCGAGTCCAGGTCCTCCAGGTCCATCCTCACGGCGTCCGGCCCGGAGGCCGTCCGGGAAGCCCCCACCACCCGCCAACGGGACGCCAGGGAGGGTCCCAGGCGCAGTCCCAGGAAGCCGGTGGAGCCGGTCAACAGGAGGGTTTTTCGAGCCATTCCGCGGTCTAGGTCCTTGGGCCCAGACGGGTCTGGGTGTTCCGCCTCATGCCCCCGGGGTCCAGACTCACTATACTCAAATCATGGAAGTCCGAACCACCTTGGCGGCCCTGGCGCTCCTGCTGGCCTCCGTCGCGTCCGCCAACGAGCCGGCCGGTCCGGCCTACACCCAGGCCGCCGACATGGCCGAGGGCCGCGCCCCCGCCGCGGCGGTCTACGACGGCTCTCCGGTGCGCGACGCCGTCGCGTCCCAGGTCTCCGGCGCGCTGGCCACGGGCGGCCTCACGGTCCCGGCGGTCGCCCCGGTCCCGTCCCGCGCCCTTCTGGCGCCCCGCGCCGTGCCGTCCCCCGGCGACGCCGCTCCCAAGGAGCCGTTCCTGTCGTCCCGTTCCCTGATCTACGGCGGCACCGGCGCCGCCGCCGGCGCGGTCGCCGGCTGGTTCCTCGGCGGGCCCATCGGCGCGCTCATCGGCGCGGTCGCGGGCTTCGCCATCGGGTTCCTGATCTCGAAGCTGCTGAACTGACGCGCCCAGATATCACGCGGGAGGGCCGGCCGATAGGCCGGCCTTCTCAGTTTACGGAGGACTTGCGGGACGGCCGCCCCTGAGCTAAACTCATGACGATGACCCCTCGATCCCGGCTCGCCCTGGCCTTCCTCGCCGCCGCCGCGCTCGCCGCCGCCTGCGGCAAGGGCGTGGACTTGAACTCGGTCCCCGGCGGCCCGCAGACCGGCTCCTGCCAGTCCGAGAACATGGGCTGCAACACCAGCGGCGACTGCTGCGGCGTCCTGACCTGCAACGCCAACAAGGTCTGCACCGGCGGCGTCTGCCAGGGCGCCGGCACCGCCTGCTCCGTCTCGTCCGACTGCTGCGGCACGCTCACCTGCACCGGCGGCGTCTGCACGGGCGCCGGCGGCTGCAACGGCAAGGGGGCGTCCTGCTCGTCCTCGTCGCAGTGCTGCTCCAGCCTGACCTGCACCGGCGGCACCTGCTCGGACGGCTCCTGCCTGGGCCAGGGCTACCGCTGCACGAGCTCCTCGCAGTGCTGCGGCACGCTCACCTGCAACAACGGCTTCTGCGGCTGAGGCCCTAACGGGCCAGGGCGCGGGCCAATTCCGGCGCGGCGCCCGCGATGGCCGCGAGGGCCTGCGGGTTCGTCGCCAGGAACTCGGCGGTCTTCGGGTCCGTCGCCAGGCGGCGGATCACCGCCTCGTCGGTCAGCGCGGCCTGCACGCCCGGGCAGTCGAGCATCTTCCCGACCATCCGGCTCGACAGCAGGGCGGCGACGGTCTTCTTGTCCTTCATGGCCGGGGAGGCCAGGAACGCGCGCACGACGAGAGAGGAGCCGATCACGGCCTTCGCGGCCGTCGGGCTGTTGAGGACGACGCGCACGAGCGTCGAGTCCATGTAGCGGTTCACCGCGGCCTTGTCGGCCAGGAACGCGCGCAGCGCGCGCGGGCTGGCCAGCGCCGAGCCGGCGCCGAGCATGCGCGCCGGCGCGCGCAGCAGCGCGGCGAAGGTCCGGCCGGAGCGGACGGCTTTCTCGAGCTTGGCCGTCAGGAACGGGCGGACGGGCTTGGCCGGGGCGGCCGCCGCGGCCGGCGCCATCTCGGCCAGGGCGATCGGACGCGGGGAGACCGGGGAGGAGACGGCGTCGCGCAGCTCTTCGGAACGGGGGGCGGCGGCGGGCCGCGCGGCGACGGGCGCTTCCTTCAGGTTGAACGAATCGGCCCTCTCGCCCGTAATGTAGGTGTCGTCCGGGCGGGACGCGGCGGACCAGACGACGAAGCCCGCGGCTCCGAGCAGTCCGGTCACGCTGACGACGGCGAGGATCTTCCTCACGTCTTAAGGATAGCGGTCTCGGAGCGGACGGTCATGGGTCGAAGGTCCTACCCCTTGACAACGATGGACCTGGCCGTTATAACTCATCAGGGCCTGCCGAGGCCCCCAGGAATGAAAAGGATAGAGAAATGAAGACCTTTTTCGCGGCGTGCCTCGCCGCCTCCCTCGCCTCGGCCGCGTCCGCGATGCCCACCGCGACGCCCCTGCCCCACGCGCCCGACCGCCCGGTGACGCCGGTGATCCTGGACCCCGGCCACGGCGGCGACGACCTGGGCGCGGTCGTGAAGGGCGTGCACGAGAAGGACATCGCCTTGGCCGTGTCGCTGAAGCTCCGCGACCGCCTGAAGGCCGTCGTTCCCGTGCGCCTGACGCGCGAGTCGGACGTGTACGTCACGCTCGACGACCGCGTCGTGAACTCCGTGGACTGGAACGGGGCGGTGTTCGTCTCCATCCATCTCAACCAGGTGCGCAACAAGAAGCTCGCGGGCGCGACGGTGTACAGCTACGGCCCCGAGAAGCGCCACGCGTGGCGCCGCAAGAAGGCGCATCCGAAGGTCCCGCCGATGCCCGCGCCGCCCGGCGTCGAGGCCAAGGAGAGCGACGCGCTCGCCTCGCTCATCACGCAGGCCATGCGCGCCGACGGCTTCCGCGTGGAGCATTCCCGCTCCGACTACTACGTGCTCAAGAACCCGGCCCAACCGAGCGTCCTCGTCGAGATCGGCTGCCTGAGCAACCCCGACGAGGCCGCGCGCCTGTCGGACCCGGCCTACCAGGACCGCCTGGTGGCCACGATGGCCCGCGCCATCGAGTCCTTCGCCGCCACGCGCGCCGTCCACGCCGAGA
>JACQBB010000327.1 GCA_016194625.1 Elusimicrobiota bacterium
ACCCCTACCGCTGGCGCACCGAGATGGCGCGCGCGTTCATGGACCAGGTGGCGCTGGCCTCCCGGACCGACCCCGTGATGAAGGAGTACCTGAAGGAGGCGCTGATCCGGTGCCGCATCAGCTGACCCTCCTCGGCCCTTCCTCCGGCGCCGTCCTGCGCCGCGGCGCGGTGAAGGCGAACCTCATCCACCATCTGGCCCACGCCGGAGGCGAGGCGCTCCTGCGGCGGCTGGGGCGCAAGCACGCGCCGCCCCGCGATTGGGTCCCGGCTTCCGGCCGCAAGGCCCCTCCGGACCTGGTCCGGGCGTTCGATTCCATCCTCCAGGTCCCCACGGGCCGCATGCGCCGCGGCCTGCCGGCGCTCAAGACCCTCGAAGCCTTCGCCCGCGACGGCCAGTTCTGGGCGCACGTCGGCCTGGCCTTCAACCTCCTGCGCGTGTGGGACGGCGACGCGGCGTTCCGCGAGTCGCTCGCGCACGCCGACGCCGCGCTCGCGCTGGAGCCGGAGTGGGCGTGGGGCTACCTGCTGCGCGGCGAGATCAAGCGCTCGCTGATCGACTACGCGGGCGGCGCCGCCGACCTGGCCCGCGCGGCCGAGCTCGACCCGTCGTGGTCGTGGGCGCACGGCTTCCGCGCCCGCGCGCTGTTCCAGGGCGGCACCGACGCCTCGGGCCTGGAGCCGATGGACGAGGCGGTCCGCCTCGGCCCCGGCGAAGGCTTCCTGTTCTGCTGGCGCGGCGAGGCGTACCGCCGGCTCGGCCGCTTCGACGCCGCCGCGCGCGACTTCGAGCGCGGCCTGGAGCTGGACCCGGAGTACGACCAGGGCTACGGCTGGCACGCGCGGCTCTTGGACGCCCAGGGGCGCCACGCGCAGGCCGCCGCCTCCCTGCGCCGCGGCCTGGCGCTTTGTCCCCTGTTCGAAAAGGCGCGCCGCCAGCTGGTGCGCTCCCTGCGCGGGGCGGGGAAGACCGCCGAGGCCCTGCGCGAGCTGGACCGCGCGGCCCGGCTCAACCACCGCAACGACTGGCTCGGCGTGTGGCGCGCCGAGGGCCAGCCCGACGGCGCCGCCGCGCGCCAGGCCTTGGCCGAGCTGGACGCCTACCTGGCCCGCCGGCCGCGCGACGCGCGGGCGCTGGCGTGGAAGGGCGAGACGCTCGCGCAGATCGGCCGCCTGCCCGAGGCCGTCGCCGCGCTGGACGCCGCGCTCGCGCGCGCGCCGCGCGACGCCTGGGCCCGCGCGTGGCGCGGCGAGGCGCTGCTGCGCCTGGGCCGCGTCGCCGAGGCGCGCGCCGACCTGGACGCGGCCGTCCGCCTCGACCCCGAGAACGGCCGCGCGTGGGCGTGGCGCGGCCGCGCCCGCCTGCTGGCCGGCGACGCGCGCGGCGCCGAGGACGACCTGACGCGCGCGATCTCCGCGCGCCGGATCGAGTACGCGCCTATCTCCGCGTGGCGCGGCGAGGCGCGGCTGGCGCTGCATCGCCCCGACCTCGCGCGCGAGGACTTCGACGCGGCGATCGCGCTCGACCCGGGCCAGGGGCTGTTCTTCGCCCTGCGCGCCAAGGCGCGCGCGGAGCTCGGCGACGCCGCCGGCGCCCGCGCCGACCTCGACGAGGCGCGCGGCCGCCCGAGCCCCGTCCCCGAGTCGGCTCCGGTGCGCTGGGGAGCGCTCCCGTGGCGCCGCGTGCTGGAGGTCGAGGCCTGCCGCCGCTCCGGCCGCGCCGCGAAGGGCCGGTCCCTGCTGGCGCCCGCGCTCGCGCGCCACGGAGACGACGCGCCGTGGCTGTACCTGCTGCGCTACCGCCTCAAGCGCCTGGCCCACGCGCCCGGCGCCCTGCGCGACGTGGACCGCGCGTTCCGCCTCGACGCCGGGTCGGGCTGGCTGGCGGGCCTGAGCGACCCGCCCGCGGGCGCGCCGCTCCAGGCCAAGCTCCTGCGCGATTCTTGGACGGGATTCTCGACCGACGCGGCGTCGGCGCCTCTGCACGCCTACCGCGGCCACGATCTGATGCGCCGCGGCCAGGCGGCCGAGGGCCTGCGCGCGCTCGAGCGCGCCGCGGGGCTCGAGCCCGCCGGCTGGATCCTGGCCTGGCTCGGCGAGGCGTACCGCGCGGCCGGGCGCCTGGACGAGGCGCTGGCCGCGCTCGACCGCGCCCTCACGCTCGACCCGCGCTACGACAACGCCTACGCGTGGCGCGCGACGCTCAAGCTCGGCCGCGGCGATGCGGCGGGCGCGCTGGCCGACCTGGACCGCGCGCTCGGACTGCGGTCGACCGCCCGCGCCTGGCACGACCGCGCGCGCGCCCTGCGCGCGCTGGGCCGCGTTCCGGAGTCGCTCGACAGCCTGGAGCGCGCCGTCCGCCTCAACGCCGAGCTCGGCTGGGGCGGGCCGAAGGCCGAGGCGGCCGCGGCGGCGCTGGCCGAGATCCGCGCGCTCGACGCCGGCCAGGACCCGCGCCTGGCCGAGTGGGAGGGGGAGACTTTGCTGCGCCTCGGCCGCCCCGGCGAGGCTCTGGCCGCGCTGAAGGACGCCGCGACCGCCTGGGGCCTGGCCTGGCGCGGCGAGGCGCGCCTGGCGCTGGAGGGCTTGAGCGCCGCCGCCGCCCGCGACCTGGCCGACGCCGCGCGCCGCGACCCGCGCTGGGCGAAGGCGCGCGCGCTCGCCGCCGAGGCGGCGTTCCGCGCCGGCGACCGCGCGAAGGCGCTCGCGCACGCGTCGGCGGCCGTGAAGGCCAACCCGTACTCCGCGCGCCTGCGCGTCCTGCGCGCGAAGGCGGCGCTGTGGACCGGCCGCCGGGCGCCCGCCGCGCGCGACTTGAAGGAAGCGCTGAGCCTCGCCCCCGGCTGGGACGAGCCCGCGCGCCTGCTGGCCGCCGTGGCCGAGGGGCGCCCGCCGGTGGTGACGACCTTGCTCGAACCCCTGCCGGCGCCCGACGCCGAGCCCAAGTCGCTCGAGTTCTTCGTCAACTACGCCTGCAACGCCAAGTGCCCGTTCTGCTTCAACCCGCCCGACGCGACGCCGGAGCTGGACCGCGGCCTGCCGCTGCCCGAGCTGGCGCGGCGCCTGCTCCAGGGCTGGCGCGAGGGCTTCCGCGCGGTGAAGTTCATCGGCGGCGAGGTCACGGTCCGCGACGACCTGCCCCAGATCCTCGGCCTGGCGCGCAAGATCGGCTACCGCTCGATCCAGCTCACCACCAACGGCATCCGGCTGGCGGACGGGGACTACGCGCGCACGCTGGTCCGTTCGGGCGTGGACCGCGTGCGCTTCTCCATCCACGGCCACACGCCGGCCCTGCACGACCGCCTGGTCGCGGTGCCCGGCGCGCTCGCCAAGATCGAGAAGGCCGCCAAGACGCTGAAGGCGCTCGGCGCGCGCGTCGGCGTCAACTACGTCCTCAACAAGGTCAACGCCGCCGCGTTCCCGGAGACGATCGAGTGGCTGTACGAGACTCTGGGCACCGACGACGTCATCGTCTACTTCATCCGCTACCAGGGCTTCGGCGCCCTGCCGGAGAACAAGGAGCTGCTCAAGCTGCGCTTCTCGGACGCCGTCGGCCCGGTGCGCGCGGGCTTCGCGCGCCTGCGCGCGCTCGGCGTGAGGCGCTACCCCCAGCTGATCCACTTCGCGCCGTGCGTGGCGCCCGAGCTCGCGCCGTACATGCTCGACTGGACGACCGACCCGACCGCGAGCGGCGAGGGGAACACGGCGGCCGACCGCGTGACCCTGCCGGACGGCTCGGAAGGCCTGATCCATCAGGTCACCAACCGCGGCAAGCGCGCGGTCTCCGCCTGCGCGGCGTGCGCGCTCAAGGA
This sequence comes from Elusimicrobiota bacterium, assembly GCA_016194625.1. The sequence goes on from JACQBB010000327.1 coordinate 3,811, forward strand.
CCGCTGCCTGGGCATCGAGGAGAACTACGCCGCCGAGTTCGGCGAGTCGGAGTTCATGCCCGTCCTGCCCGAGGAGGCGGGGTCGCTGTGATCACCAAGGACGCCGTCTTCGAGCTGTTCCTCAACTACGCCTGCCAGGCGAAGTGCGGCTTCTGCTACAACCCGCCGATCACCGACGAATTGCTGCGCCGCGAGCTGTCGTTCGAGCAGGCCGCCGCCGCTCTGTACGGCGCGGCGAAGAAGGGCGCGAAGAAGCTGAACCTGCACGGAGGCGAGGTCACTCTGCGCGACGACCTCCCGAAGATACTGCGCCTGGCGAAGAAGCTGGGCTTCGATCCGATCACCTTGGTCACCAACGGCGTGAAGCTGGGCGACCAGAAGTACGCCAAGACCATGGTGTCTTCCGGAGTGACCCACGTCCGCATGTCGGTCCACGGCGCCGACGCCGACCTCCACGACAAGATCGTGGTCGTGCCCGGCGCCTTCGATCGTTTGTGTCGTGGTATTTCCCATTTGAAGAAGCTCGGCATCCCAGTGGGCTTGAATTTCGTGATGGTGAAGCCCAACGCCGCCGCTCTCCCGGCTTTCCTCCGACGCTTCGTCGTCCAGGAGGGCCTCGACGACGTCATCGTCTATCTCCCTCACGAGCGCGGCATGATGGCCCTCAACGCCTCCGCGCTCGCCGTTTCTTACTCCGAGGCCCGTCCTCATCTGCTCAAGGCCGCCGCTCTCCTCGACGCGGCCGGCAAGCTCTCGTCGCTCCTGATCGCGAACCTCCCGCCCTGCGCCGCCCCGGAGCTCGCCGACCTCCTGCTCGACTGGGAGCGCGACCCCGGGGAGGCCGCCGCCGCGATGGTCGGCCCGGAGGGGAAGGCGACCGACCTCAAGGCGATGAAGGACGAGCAGAAGGGGCGCGTGCCCGCCTGCCGCGCCTGCGCGCTGAAGGACCGCTGCCGCGGCGTCGAGGCGGAGTACGTCGCGCGCTTCGGCGACGGCGAGTTCCGCGCGCTGGCCGCCGTGCCGCCCGCGCTGGCCGGGACGGTGCGCCGGTGAACCTGCTGGTGTTCCTGTCGGACCGCTGCAACATGGCCTGCGACTACTGCTTCCTGGCGCTGAACTCCAAGCCCGCGACGGTCCTGTCCGAGGCCGACGGCGCGCGCGCGGTGGACTCGCACCTGTCCCGCTTCGGCGCCCGGGCGCGCTTCACTCTCCTCGGCGGCGAGCCGCTGCTCCACCCCGAGCTGGCGCTCTCCCTGGCCCGCCGCGCCCGCGCCAAAGGCGCGAAGGTCACTCTGGTCAGCAACGGGACGAAGGCCGAGCCCGCGGTCGTGAAGGGCCTGCTCGGGCTCGGCGTCGAGGTGGCGGTCAGCCTGGACGGCAAGGCCGAGTCGCACGACGCGCATCGGCGCGCGCTCGGCGGCGGCAAGACGCACGCGGCGGTGATGACGGCGCTGGCGAAGCTCGACCCCGCGGTCCTGCGCGTGAACCTGGTCATCTCGGAGGACACGGTCGGCGCGTTCCTGTCCAACGTCGAGTGGCTGCGCGCGGGCGGCTTCACGCGCCTGTCCTTCCACGCCGACGTGGCGCGGCCCTGGACGCCGACCGGTCTCAAGTCCTTGGAAGCGGCGCTGGCGGGCTTCGCGCGCTACGCGCGCGCTCTCGACGCGGCCGCGCCGGGGTCGCTGTCGCTGTGGCATCTGGACAGCTACCGCGCGTCCGCGACGGCGGCGCCGAGCGAGGACGACGAGCTCGTCCTGGGCGCCGACGGCCGCTACTACGCCGGCGACGCCTGGCTGTCGAAGCCCTACGGCCAGGGCCTCGACGGCGCGGTCGGCGACCTGGACTCCGGCGTGGACGAGGCCAAGCGCCGCGCGCTCCTGGCCGAGGCCGACCGCGGCGTGGCCGCCGCGCTCGCCGGCGAGCGCTGGTACACCTGGCCGCGCGAGACCTTCCTGCTGGCCCGCCTGTCCGGGCGCGACCCGGCCGCGGCGGCGCGCGCGTTCCGCGCGGCCGACGCGGTGCTCGGCGACGCGCTGTCCAAGCTGGCGCGGGAGCACGCCCGTGCGTAGGCTCCCGGCTCCCGGCGCCCTGTCGGACCTGACCGAGACCGGCGACCTCGCCGACGCGTGCGCGTCGGCCGCCCGCGCGCTGGGCCTGGCCGCGCCGCGCGCCGACTTCCGCCTGCGCGCGCGCGACCCGCGCCAGGACATGCAGTACGGCGAGAGCCTCCTGCTGGTCCCGGACGCGGCGCCGTACCGCCGCGCGCGGCTGGTCTTCGCCCGCGCGCGCAAGTCCTGGCCGTCCTGCGCCGGGGCGTGGCTGGGGGCGGCGGCCGTCGAGACCGTGCTGGCCCGCTTCCCCGCGGCGCTCGCCATGTACGCCAAGGCCGCGCGCCTCGCGCCGGACGCCGCGTGGGTGCCCGCCTGGCGCGGCGTGGCGCGGGCGCTGGACGAGCGCCGCCGCCGGACCGAGCGGCTCAAGGAAGCGCTGGCCGACTTCGACCTGGCGCTGGAGCGGGGCGCGGCCCCGGCCTTCGTCGCGCCGTGGCGCGCCGAGCTGCGCCACGACCTGGACGACCGCGAGGGCGCGCTCGAGGACCTGGCGCGCATCCCCGCCGGCGACCCGTCGGCGCTGTGGGCGCGCGTGGAGCGCGGCGAGATCCTGTGCGAGTGCGGCCGCGTCGGCGAGGCGATGGCCGAGTTCGACCGCCTGGTCCGGGAGAACCCGAAGGCGTCGTGGGCCTGGGCCCTGCGCGGGCGCACTTTGGCCACCACCGGCCACCCGGCCGAGGGCCTGCCGGACCTGGACCGCGCCGTGAGGCTGGCGCCGCGCTCGGCCGTCGCCTTGGCCTGGCGCTCGGAGGCGTACCGCGGCCTGGGCCGCTACGCCGCCGCGCTCAAGGACCTGGACCGCGCGACGCGGCTCGACCCGCGCTACACGCTGGGCTGGGTGTGGCGCGGCCGGCTCAAGCTCCTTCTCGGCCGACCGGCGGACGCGCTCAAGGACCTGGACCGCGCGGTGCGCCTCGACGCGCGCTACCGCCTGGGCGTGGCCTGGCGCGGCGAGGCCCTGTTCAAGCTGGGCCGCACGCGCGAGGCCGCCCGCGACTTCGCGCGCGTGGCGCCGATGGACCCGCGGCGCTCCTGGACCCCGGAGACGCGAGAGGGCGTGCGCGTGGACGCCGGCGCGCGCGAGCGTGCGTACTGGGAGGACCTGGAGCGGCGCGCGACCCTGCACCCGGACGACCGCTGGGCGCGGCGCCTGCTCGACGCGGCGCTGTCGCGCGAGCGCGCGGGGGAGGGGCGATGACGGGCGCGGAGCGTGACCTGCTCGTCGTCGGCGGCGGCCCCGCGGGCGCGACGCTCGCCGGCCTGGTCAAGAAGTACGCGCCCGACCTGCGCGTGACCCTGCTCGAGAAGGCCCCGGGCCCGCGCCACCACGTCGGCGAGTCGCTCCTGCCGGGCCTGGTCCCGGTCCTGCGCGAGCTGGGCGTGTTCGAGAAGATCGACTCGGCCGGCTTCCCCAAGAAGATCGGCGCCAACTACCAGTGGGGCATGGACGGCGAGGTCTGGGAGAACGACTTCAACGACGTGAACGTCTCCGAGATGCTCAAGCGCGGCGGCCTGCCGCCGAAGATCGAGTACGCGTGGCAGGTGCGCCGCTCCAAGTAC
>JACQBB010000328.1 GCA_016194625.1 Elusimicrobiota bacterium
CGAGCGGTCGGGCAGCGGCTCGGTCTTGAGCTGAGCCAGGAAGCGCTCCATCCCGGGCGGGACCTTCGACGGCGCGAACGGAGCGACCGGATGGCCCTGCTCGCCGAGCTTGGCGAAGAGCTCCGCGGGCGCCAAGCCCCGCGGCCGGCTCCCCGGCTTCAGGTCCGAGACCGTCGCCTCCGCGAAGCCGATCTGCCCGCCCTTCGGGTCGCGCAGCGCGTGGACGACGATGATCTCGCCGGGCGGCAGGCGGCGCTCGGCGCGCTCGACGGTCAGCGTGCCCAGCGACCCGACGGGCTCGAAGCGGAACAGGCCCGGGTCGAGGGACGACACCGCTTCGGCCATGCGCGCGGCGGCGGGCGCGTCGGCCTCGAGGCCGCGCGCCAGGCCGACCAGGGCGTCGTAGTCCGGCGTCTTCTCGAGGGCTCCGTCGCCGGTCAGGCGCAGCTGGCCGCGGGCGATCGCCGCCTCGATCGGGGCGTTGAAGTACTGGTCGATGGTGCGCTGTCCGAGGCGCGCCTCGGCGGGAATCGGCGGCAGGCCCAGCCGCGCGAGCGCGGCGTCGAGCCCCGCGCGCAGGGCCGCGCGGTCGGCGTCGCCGGCCCGGTATCTCGACCAGCCCTCGACCATCCCGTTGTGGTCGTCGTGGAGGTAGAAGGGCAGCGTGCCCTCGCCGAGGACCACGTCCACCCACTCGTCGATGCGGCGGCCGACCTCGGCGCTCGACTTGGCGCCCTGGACCAGCAGCGGCAGCGCGAAGTCGATGCCGACGGTGGCGTGCAGGGCCTGGATGACGAGCGCGAACGTGTCGGTCATCTCGTCGACGGTCTGCGACGCGTGGTCCTTGTCCACGACCGCGGTCAGGAAGCCGTTGTCCTGCTCGACGTGGAAGCCGGTCTTCTGCAGGAGGCGCGCGACGTAGTACAGGCGCGTCTGGTTGTCGTAGCCGGTCCCCCACTCCTGGTAGCGCACGCGCAGCATGCCGCCCTCGTCGGGCGGCAGGAAGTTCGCGTACACCTCGGCCGAGTGCGCGCCCAGCTTGAAGTGGCCCCAGAACTGGTGGTCCTGCAGGATCAGCGAGCCCTTCGGCGTGTCCTTGGAACGGCGCATCGCCTCGACGAGCGCCTTGAACGCCGGCGAGACCAGGCGCCCGCCGGCGACCAGCGGGTGCTCGGACAGGTCCACCAGCGGGACCGCGCGCTCGTTGGAGACGCGGCCCATCTTGACGACCATGTTCGCCGGCGAGGCCACGTCAGTGCGGCCGACCTCGCGCAGCGCCGCCTGGTGCAGGCGGTTGATGTAGTAGTGCAGGGACTCCTTCTCGATCGGCATCACCAGCTCGACGGCCTTCGGCGGGAGCTGGTCGCCGTCGGAGAGGCCCTTCACCGCCTGGTCCAGGCCGATGCCGATCGACGCGACGCCGGCGGTCTCCTCGAACGCCTCCGCCTTGCCGACCATCGCCGCGTACGACGCGGCCATCGCCTCCACCTTCGCCAGCACCAGCCGCGCGGTCTTCACCGTCATCTTCGAGGAGCTCTGCGCGATCAGCTCGAGCGCGGCGAAGTTGTCCTCGATCAGGGCGTTGAAGGCCCCGAAGCGCGCGCGCAGCGCCTCCGTGCCCGCGTCGCCCGCCCCGCGCTCGACGCGCACGCGCTCCGGCGCGTCGTAGCCGGAGGACGACGGCGCGCCCACGGGCGGCGCGAAGTGGACGCGATAGCCGAGGGCGTCGAAGCGCAGGGCGCGCGGGGCGTGGACGAGGATGCCCTCGGGCGTCTCGAGCGGGTCGTCGGTCCGGCGCACGCGCGGCTTGAGCAGGGCGTCGATGCGCGCGGCCAGCTCCGGGGACTTGGGCTTCGGCTTCGGCGCGAACGCCCCCTTGATCCCGCTCCACGCCTTGCTCAGCAGCGCGTCCGCCTTCGCCTCCAGCTTCTCCATCAGCGGCGCGGAGACCGGCGCCGGCGCCTTGACGACCGGAGGCGCCTTGGCCTCCGGCCCCGTCGAAGCGGCGCCTTTCGCGAGCGGCTTCAGAGCCGGGACCGCGGGCGGCGGCGCGGCCTGCGGCCCGTCGACCGCGGGGTCCCGGAACTTGGCGCCGTCGAACAGCTTCGCGGCCTGCGCGGCGTCCGGGGCGCCGTGGGCGTACTCGTGCGCCAGGACGTCGACGGACGCCGCCTTCCCGGCGGCCGCGTCCGCCCAGGCCGGCTTGTTCGGCAGGTCGAAACCGGCGTACCCCGGCGCGGCCGGATGCGCCGGCGCCGCGGCGGGAGCCGCCGTCTTGACCGCGGCCGCGACGGGCTTCAGCGCGGCGGGAAGGGCGGCGGCCGGCGCGGCCGCGCTGACGGGCAGGGCCGCCGCCGCCGCGGGGGCCGCGGCCGCCAGCGGCGCCGCCGACGGCGCCGAGAGCCCGGAAGGCAGGGAGGAGATCGGGGCGACCGCGCCCGCGGCGCCGGGTCCCGCCGCGTTCGCCGCCGCGCCCGAGACCCCGGGGACGGGCGCGGGACCGCCTTCCTTATTGCCGACCGCGATGTCGGCGCCGGCCGCCGCGCGCGCCCAGAGGGCGGCGGCGAGCACGAGAAGGCCTCTCCGGAGGGGTCTCGGAGTCATCCCTCGCAGTGTAGCCCCCCTTCCGGCGGGCGTCCAGGGGGGCGCGTTGACAACCCCCCCCGGTCCTGTTACACTGCCGGCATGACCCGGATCGCCGTCTACCCCGGCAGTTTCGACCCCCTGACGCGCGGACATCTCGACATCATCCAGCGCGCCGCCAAGGTGTTCGACCACGTGATCGTCGCCGTGTCGAACAACTCGCAGAAGAAGCCGGTGTTCTCGGTCTCCGAGCGCATCGAGATGATCGAGGAGGCCGTGCGCGGCCTGCCGAACGTGGACGTGGACACCTTCACCGGCCTGCTCGTGGACTACCTGCGCCGCAAGAAGGCCCGCGTGCTGATCCGCGGCCTGCGCGTGGTCTCCGACATGGACTACGAGTTCCAGCTGGCGTCGTTCAACCGCCGTCTCTACAAGGACCTGGAGACCGTCTTCCTGATGCCCGACGACCAGTACACCTACCTGGCCTCGTCGATGGTCCGCGAGATCTCGCGCCTGGGCGCCGGCGCCGACCAGTTCGTGACGCCGTTCGTCGCGCGCCGCCTCAAGCTCAAGTTCGGTGCGAAGGAATAGACTCCTCGTCGGCGCCGCCGCGCTCGCGGCCGCGCTGGCCGGGTGCAAGCGCGCGCCGCCGCCGGCGGACGCGGCGCTCCCGGCGGGCGAGGTCAAGCTGGCCGCGCCCGCGCCCGCGGGCGTCGGCCTGGCCGCCGAGACCACCTCCTACACCAACGAGATGCAGGCGGCGAACCTGCGCGAGCAGGCCGCGGAGCTCGGCATCAGCCGGCTGACGCGCCCCTCCGACCAGACGGCCGACCCCGACGAGGCGCGTCCGATGATCTCCTACGAGGAAGGCCTGGAGCGCACGCGCGAGCTCTCGCAGGAGTTCGAGGCCCAGCGCCACGCGATCGACCGCGACAAGCGCAAGACCGTGACCCTGCCCGGGACCACGCCCGGCATGCTCCCCGGCAAGAAGGAAGGCGCGCCGGTCGAACCCGCGCCGGAGGGCCCGGAAGAAAAGTAGGTCGAAAGGCCTATTTTTGCTTGACCCCGCCGGGCGGCCGCCCGTATAATGGGGCTTCCCGTCACGGAGGCCCCGATGAAGCCCCTCGTCCTCGCCGCCGTCGTCCTCGCCTGCGCCCGCGCCGTCCATGCCGCTCCCGACCCGCGCTTCGACGGCCGCGCCGGGCTCCCGGCGCCGTCGGCCGCCGACGCCGCGGCGACCCCCGCCCCCGCGCCCGCCGCCGCGCCGAACGACGAGCGCCTGTGGGTCGAGGTGAAGGCGGCCGACGCCCGCGCGCGCTCGGCGGCGGCCTCCGCCGGCGTCAGCGTCGAGGAGCTCCGCGGCGACCGCGTCGGCGGCTTCGCGACGCCCCGCGCGCTCGCGCGCGCGAAGGCCGCGGGCCTGACGGTCCTGTCGTCGCGCCCGGTGCCCGAGCGCCTGCGCGCGCTGGGCTTCCCGTCGCAGGACTCCGCGTACCACACCTACGCGCAGACCGTCGCCGAACTCAAAGGCTTGGCGGCCAAGGCGCCGGAGTTGGCCTCGCTGCTCTCGCTGGGCAAGACGGTCCAGGGGCGCGACATCTGGGCGCTGCGCCTGTGCGCCGGCGCGAAGGGCGCGGCGCCGAGCGCCAAGCCCGGCGTCGTCTTCATCGGCGAGCACCACGCGCGCGAGCACCTGTCCAACGAGGTGCCGCTGCGCCTGGCCGGACGCCTCGTCGAGCGGCGCGACGACAGGACCGTCAGGCCCGCGGCCTTCGCGCGCGCGAGCGCGCGGGGCGTCGCGAAGCCGCCGACGCGGTC
>JACQBB010000323.1 GCA_016194625.1 Elusimicrobiota bacterium
CTGGCCAAGAACTGCCCGATCGCGGGGACGCGGCCGCGCGGCAGAAGCGCTACCCGCGACAAGGCGTTTGAGCGAGCGCTTCTTAGAAGTCCCAAAGAACGCGCCGAGCATTTGATGCTCGTCGATCTCGCCCGCAACGACCTGGGCCGCGTTTGCCGCCCGGGCACGATCCGCGTCAGCGAGCTCATGAAGGTCCGGCGCTTCTCGAACGTGATGCACTTGGTCAGCGAGGTGGAAGGCCGCCTCGACGCGGGCCGCTCCGCGTGGGACGCGCTGGCCGCCTCGTTCCCGGCGGGGACGGTCTCGGGAGCGCCGAAGGTGCGCGCGATGGAGATCCTCGCGGGGCTGGAGCGGAAATCCCGCGGCTTCTACGCGGGCGCCGTCGTCCAGCACGACTTCGCGGGCAACCTCGACTCGTGCCTGGCCATCCGCTCGCTGTCGCTGTCGAAGGGCGGCAAGGCGCGGCTCCAGGCGGGCGCCGGGATCGTCGCCGACTCCGACCCGGCCGCCGAGTACGACGAGGTCTCGCACAAGCTCGCCGGCCTGCGCCGCGCGCTGGGGGGGCTGGCCGGATGAAGGACCTGCTCCTCCTCGACAACTACGACTCGTTCACCTACAACCTGTATCAGGCCGTGCGCGCCCTGGGGTCGGGCTGCCGCGTCATCCGCAACGACGCGCTGAGCGCGCGCGACCTGCTCGCGCTGAAGCCCGCCGGCCTGATCCTGTCGCCCGGCCCGGGACGGCCCGAGGACGCGGGCGTGCTCGTCGAGCTGATCGCGAAGGCGCCTCGCGATCTGCCCACGCTGGGCGTGTGCCTGGGCCACCAGGCGCTCGCGCTCGCCCACGGCGGCCGCGTGATCCGCGCCAAGCGCCTGATGCACGGCAAGACCTGCGTCATCCGCCACGACGGGAAAGGCGTGTACGAGGGCCTGCCGCCGCGCGTGACCGTCGCGCGCTACCACAGCCTGGTCGCCGCGGAGCCGCTGCCGAAGGGGCTCGTCGCGACCGCCCGCGCCGAGGACGGCTCGCTGATGGGCCTGCGCGCGGAGGGCCGCCCCGTCGAGGGCGTGCAGTTCCACCCGGAGTCGGTCGCCACTCCCCTGGGCCAGCGCATGCTCAGGAACTTCCTGGCGCTGACCCGCCGGTGAGCGGTCTCTCCGGCATGGCCGCGCACGCGGCCAAGCGCGTCGCCCGGCTGAAGGTCGAAGAGCCCGTCGAGACGCTGCGCGGCCGCGCGCTGTACGGCCGCATGCCGCTGGACCCGGCGCCGATGTTCGCGCCCGGCGCGAAGCTCGCCGAGGTGCGCTTCGCCGACCCGGACTCGGGCCTGCTCGTCCCGCGCGAGAAGGCCACGGCGGAGGAGGCGGCGCGCTTGGCGACGGAAGCGGCGGCCGCCGGCGCGGCCGCGGTCGGCGTGTGGGTCGAGCGCAACTTCCACGCGGGCGACCACGCTCACCTGGAAGCGGCCCGCGCGGCCTGCCCCGGCCTGCTCCTCATCGCCCGCGACCTCGTCCTCGACCCCTGGCAGATCGAGCGCGCCCGCGCGGCCGGCGCCGACGCGGTGGAGCTGCTCCCCGAACTGCTCGGCCCGGCCCTGCCGGCCGTCGCCGACGCGGTCCGCGCCCAGGGCCTCGCCCCCGTGGTCTGGGGCCCGGGCCCTACGGTCCGCGCCGTCTAGGGCTTACGCCTCAGGCGTTCCGGCCCCGGACGCGCCATAATAGGGAAGCCGCCATGACCCGCGCCTTCTCGCGCCGCGTCCGCAGCCTCGCCGGCCTCCTCGCCGGCCTGGCGGCGCTGTCCCCGGCGGCGCTCGCCCAGGTCCGCGGCCGCGCCGTCGAGGCGCCCGCGCTCCTCCCGCCGGCCGCCGCCGTCGTCGCTCCCGCCGCCGGCCCGCTCGCGACGGCGCCGCTCGGCTTGAGCGCGCTGTCGGCGCCCTCGGCGTTCTCGGCCCCCGCCGCCTTCGCCGCCGCGCCTTCGGCGCCCGCGCTCGCCGCCTTGCCCGCCGCCGCCGCCGGGCCGCAGGCCGCGCCGCCCGCCGCTCTCGCCCCGGCCGCGGCGCCCGCGCCCGCCGAGGACAAGCTGTGGGACGGAGGCATGCCGGCGTCCGACGCGCGCAAGATGCTGCGCGCCGCGCACTGGGAGACGACCAAGTTCTTCTTCACCTCGCGCGTGAAGCTGCTGCGCGAGATGATCGAGCAGCAGAAGGCCGAGAGCGCGGGCAAGGTCCGCGCCGTCGCGGACCTCGAGAAGATGTGGCTCGACTGGCGCGTGCAGGCCTACTCGGGCCGCGTGACCACCGCCGGCTTCCAGGTCGCCGACCGCGCCACGATCCGCAAGGACGCGCTCAAGTTCTTCGACCGCCACTGGGGCCGCGACGAGGCGTCGCGCGCGGCGTTCCGCCGCTACATGGACCGCGTGGACGCGACGGTGCCGCTCGCGCGGCCCAGCAACTACCGCAAGCACGCCTACGCCGCGCCGTTCGACCTGGCGGGGCTCCCGTCGTCGGAGGTGCCCGCGAAGCTCGACTCCCTGCTGACCGGCGCGCACGTGGACGAGATCGCCTTCCACCGCGCGCACCGCCAGGACGCGCTGCGCGCGGCGTTCGAGGCCGCGGCGCTCGCCGCGATCCGCGAGGTCAACGCGAGCCTTCCCAAGGGCAAGCGCGTCGTCTCCGTCATCATGCTCGGCTCCTACGCGATCGACCAGTCCACGCCGAAGAGCGACATCGACTACCAGCTGATGACCGAGGACGGCTCGTCGGCCGCGATCGCCCCGTTCAACGCCGCTCTCGACCGCAACTGGAAGGAGGACCGGATCGAGAAGCTGGAGTCGTTCCAGTTCGCCCTGCCCCCGTCGCGCGAGGTGGTGGTCGAGAGCTTCCTGGAAGGCTACCGCGTGATCTCGCCGGACCCGGCCGTCGTCGCCGCGCTCTCGAAGGACTCGTTCGCGCCGAAGCCCGTCACCGGCTGGTCGCGCCTGCGCGGCAAGGCGTTCGGCGCGTTCTACCGCGCCTGGTGCTGGACCTACCTGCGCCTGGCCGATTTCGCCGACCTGCTGAAGCTGCCCTCCCGGAAGTAACCCCGCGTTCGGTTGACAAAACCGGGCTCCCGCCCCATACTGAGGGGGATGTCCGCCCCGAGGGCCGCCTCGTCCCAGTCCGTCCGCCCGCTCGTCGACGCCGTCGCCAAGGTGTTCGTCGGCAAGCCCGAGGCCGTGCGCCTGACGATCACCACGCTGATCGCGCGCGGCCACCTGCTCATCGAGGACGTGCCGGGCATCGGCAAGACCCTGCTCGGCGTGGCGCTGGCGCGCGCGTTCGGCGTGTCTTTCCGGCGCATCCAGTTCACCAACGACCTGCTCCCGTCGGACATCCTGGGCCTGTCGGTGTTCGACCCGAAGAGCGGCTCGTTCGACTTCAAGCCGGGTCCGGTGTTCAGCCACGTCCTGCTCGCCGACGAGATCAACCGCTCCACGCCGAAGACCCAATCGGCCCTATTGGAGGCGATGAGCGAGGGCCAGGTCTCCATCGACGGCAAGACCCACGCCCTGCCCGACCCGTTCCTGGTCATCGCGACGCAGAACCCGGTCGAGTACCACGGCACCTTCCCGCTGCCCGAGGCCCAGCTCGACCGCTTCCTGATGCGCGTGCGCATCGGCTATCCGACGCACGAGGACGAGCTGCGCATCCTGCGCGAGCGCGACCGCCCGGCGACCGCCGAGGACATGAAGGCGGTGCTGACGCGCGAGCAGGTCCTGGCCCTGCAGGCGCGCGTGGACGCGGTGCGCGTCGAGGACTCGCTGCTCGAGTACGCGGTGCGCCTGGCCGAGGCCTCCCGCCGGATCAAGGGCGTCCGCCTGGGGCTGTCGCCGCGCGGGACGCTCGCGCTGGCGCGCGCGGCGCGCGCGACGGCCGTCGTGGACGAGCGCGACTACTGCGTGCCCGACGACATGAAGCTGGTCGCCGGCCCGGTGATCGCGCACCGGCTCCTGCTCGACTCCAGCCAGTACGGAGTCGCCCGCGTCGAAGAGGCGGAGGGCGCGGTCGCCGACCTGCTGAAGGCGGTCCGCGCGCCTTAAGCCCATGCGTCCGACGCGGCTCGGCGTCGCGGCCGTGGCGATGGCGGGCTTCACGCTGTTCGTCGCGGGCTCGACCACCAACAACCTCCTGTACCTGCTGTTCTCCGCCGCGGCCGCCGCGCTGGCGCTGGCCGTCGCGGCGGGGCGCTGGTCGCTGCGCGGCGCGGCGGTCCGCCTGGAGGCGCCCGCGCAGGTGTTCCGCGGCACGGCGTTCGCCGCGCGGCTGCTCGTGACCAACGTGGGGCCGATGTCGCTGCGGACCGCGCGCGTCGTGGGGCCGAACGGCGCGAGCGATGCGTTCGACGCGGCGCCCGGCGAGACGGTCGCCGTCGACCTGCGCCTGACCCTGCCGCACCGCGGGCGCGACCTGCTGGACGGACTGCGCCTGGAGACGCCGCACCCGTTCGGCTTCTTCGTCGCGCGCCGCCTCCTGCCGCCGGTCGAGGTCCTGGCCCTGCCGCCGGCGGGGCCGTTCCATCCCCAGCCCGCGCTCGACGAGGACCCGCGCGCGGCGGGCGGAGGGACGCGGCGCAAGGCGCGCGACGGCGAGTTCTTCGGGCCGCGGCCGTACACCCCCGACGACGACGCGCGCCTCATCCATTGGAAGCTGACGGCCAAGACGGGAGCGCCGGTCGTCGCGGAGTACTCGTCGGCGCCGGAGGGGCGCGTGACGGTGCGCGTCGAGGGCGTCGACGAGGCGTCGGTCGAGCGCGCGGCCGCCGCGTGCCGCTGGTACGTCGACGCGGGCGTCGAGACGGGGCTGGCGGGACCGGGCGTGGAAGTGGCTCCGGGCAAGGGGCTGACCCACCTCGAGACGATGCTCCGCGCGCTGGCGCTGGTCGGCGAGGGCGGGAGGCCGCGTTCCGCGGGCGCGGCGGCGCCGACGCCCGACGAGGGCGCCGTCGACACTCCCCTGCTGAGGCGCGCGACGCTCGCCGGCGGGGCGTTGGTGTACGCGGCGATGTTCCTGATCGACGACTTGAGCCCGCGCGCGCTGCTCGCCTTCGCGCCGTTCCTGCCGCTCGGCGTCTGGCTGCGCGAGCGCGGAGGGCCGTACCCGCCGCTGTGGCTGTGGAACGTCCTGTCGGCGGGCATGCTCCTCTTCCTCATCGCGGCGGACTGGCGGCGCTCCGGCGTGGTCATGGCCAACGTCCACCTCCTCGGCTACCTGCTGTTCAACCGCCTGTTCAGCCCGTGGCCGCGGCGCGAGCTGCGCCAGGTGTTCCTCATCCAGTTCCTGGCCTTCCTGCTCGTCTCGGGCCTGACCATCAGTCCGTGGTACTTCCCGCTGGTCGTCGCCTATCTGGCCTTCGCCGGCGCGTGGCTGACCCTGCAGTCGGGCGCGGAGCCGCGGCGTTGGCGCGCGTGGGGGCCGGCGCTGGGCCGGATGATGGCGGCCGGCGCGCTCGTCGCGACCGCGGTGTTCGTCGTGGTCCCGCGCGTCGAGGGGCTGCGCCGCTTCAACCCGTTCGTCGCGTCGGGGATGGACAAGCTGCGCATCAGCCCGCAGGCGGTCATCGGCTTCACCGACCGCGTCTCTCTGGGGCGCTTCTCGGCGCTGCGCCGCTCGTCGGCCCGCGCGCTGCGCGTGATCCCCGAGGTCCCGCCGAAGGAGGGCGAGGAGCCGTCGCTGTACGTGCGCGGCGCGGCGTTCGACGCGTTCGACGGCGAGACCTGGTCGAAGACGCCGCTCGACTTCGCGTACGCGGGCCCCGGCGGCAAGCGCCTGAGCACGACGATGGGCCGCGCGTGGGGGCGCCGCCGCGGGGCGCTGACCGCGTTCCCGTCGAGCGCCGGCCCGACCGCGACGTTCGACGTCGCCGTGTACCCGATGCAGGTCTCGGTGGTGTTCACCGTCGGCGCGCCGCGCTCGATCGACGGGATCGCCGAGTCGCTGTGGTTCGACCACACCGACTCGGTGCTGTCGGCCGGGACCTTCGGCGCCGGCGGGCGCTACCGCGTCGTCGTCGGGCCGCCGGGCACCCAGCCGAGCGACGCCGGCGGGCCGGGCCTGCGCGAGCGCATCCTGAAGCGCGCCCTGTTCACGCCTCCGGACCCCGGCGGCCGCGTCGGCAAGCTCGCCGCGCAGTGGACGGCGGGCCTGACGGACCCGCGCGCGAAGATCGACGCGGTGACCCGCCGCCTGCGCCGCGAGTACTCGTACTCGCTGAGCGGCGAGAATCGCCGCGTGCTCCTGCCCGAGTTCCTGTTCGAGGTCCGCCGCGGCAACTGCGAGTACTTCGCGACCGCCGCCGCGGTCCTGCTGCGCCACGCGGGCGTGCCGACGCGCCTGGTCACCGGCTTCCGCTCCGACGACTGGAACCAGTGGGGCCGCTTCTACGACGTGCGCCAGAGCAACGCGCACGCCTGGGTCGAGGCCTGGGTGCCCGGCGCGGGCTGGGTGAGCGTGGACGCCACGCCCGCCGAGTCCGGCTTCTCGGCCGCGACCGACGCGCTCTCGCGCCGACTCCAGCGCTGGGCCGACGACTTCCAGGCGCGCTGGTACCGCTCGGTCATCGGCTACGACCAGTACAGCCAGCGCGACGCCTTCCAGCGCTTCCGCTTGGGGCTGGCGCTGGACCGGCTGCGCGCCTTGGCCGAACGGGCGCTCACCGCAGGCCTGCCCGCCCTCGTCGCGCTCGGCCTGCTGTGGTGGGCGCTGCGCGCCCTGCCCGCGCTGCTGCGCCGCGGCGACGAGTACGAGCGCGCCGAACGCGCGCTGGCCCGCGCCGGCCTGCCGCGCCGCCCCGAGCTCACCCCGCGCGAGTACGCGCGCGGCGTGATCGCCCGCCGCCCCGAACTCGCCGAGCTGGACGCGCTGGTGGACGACCACTACCGCCGCCGCTACGCCGGCGTCCCGCCCACGCCCGAGTCCCGCCGCCGCGCCGCCGAGGTCCTGTCGCGCCTGAAGGCGAGATTGTAGAATCTCCCGCGTGACCCCTCGCCACTGGCTGATGAAGTCCGAGCCCGACGTGTTCGGGATCGAGGACCTGAAGAGGAAGCGCGTCTCCGGCTGGGACGGCGTGCGCAACTATCAGGCCCGCAACTTCATGAAGGACATGAAGGTCGGCGACAAGGTCCTGTTCTACCACTCGAACGCCGACCCGTCCGGAGTGGCGGGCCTGGCGGAGGTCTCCAAGACCGCGCATCCCGACCCGACCCAGTTCGACCCGAAGTCCGAGTACTACGACGCCAAGGCGACGCCCGACGCGCCGCGCTGGTTCCAGGTCGAGGTCCTCTTCGTGAAGGTCCTGCCGCGCCTGCTCTCGCTCGACGAGCTGCGCGGCGTACCCGCCCTCGCCGACATGCCGCTGTTCCACCGCTCGCGGCTGTCGGTCCAGCCCGTCACGCCTCAGCAGTACGCGGCGATCGTCGCTCTCGCGGGCCGTTGAAGCGGGACTCCCGCCGGCGGTCATCCGCCGTATCCGCAGGCTGAACTGTTGGCGCCGACAGTCGCTCCGAATCCTGACTGAAAGAGTCGACTGACGCCGGCGTCACCATTTTCCCCGTCGACTATCACCGGTGACAGGGATCATCGGTAGTCGCGCCGTGCGCGTGCGGCTCTAAGCGAGCCGCTCCACGTCATGCTTCAGCGACCACAGCAGGCCCATCTGCGCCGCGAGCACGCCGAGCACCAGCGCCGTGTAGACGCTCAGGCTCGACGCGCGGATGAGGACGGGGAAGGCCAGGCCGGCGCCGACGATGCGGCCGCACTGCATCAAGGTCAGGCCGAGCGCGTAGTAGAAGCCGGCGGAGCGGTCGGACGGGGTCAGGCGCATCAGCGTGTACTGCGCGACGGCGCCGATCATCACCTCGCCCAGGCTGAGCAGGAAGGCGCCGCCGAACACCCAGTATTGGGAGACGATGCCCCAGCCGGCGACCAGCACGCCGAGCGCGGTGAGCAGGAGTCCGTAGGTGAGCGCGTGCCAGGCGCGGCGGAACAGGCGCGAGGCCTGGACCGCGAAGGCGGCGCACAGCACGGTGTTCAGGATCATCATCGTCGAGAAGCGGTGCAGGCCCTCGCCGGGGTGCAGGACCTCCATGCGGCCGGAGCCGCCCTCCAAGAAAAGCTCGTAGAAGAACGACCAGCCCATCATCACCAGCGCCAGCCGGAAGAACGCGCTCTTCGGCGCCAGGCCGGCCTCGTGGGAGCCGCCCAGGCCGCGGCGCGCGTCCGGGGCCGCGCGCGCGA
>JACQBB010000080.1 GCA_016194625.1 Elusimicrobiota bacterium
AAGTGGTACCTGAAGCACCCGGTCGGCAAGGTCGTCGTCACCAACAACGTGAACGTGCCGTTCCTGAAGGTGAAGGTCACCTTCAAGCTGAAGGACTACATGGACTTCGGCTTCGACACCGAGATCCCGAAGCTGGAGCCGCGCCAGACCGTCGAGATCCCGCTGATCGCGACGCTCAACAACAAGGTCCTCGAGGTGACCGAGGACACGCCGATACAGGCCGAGTTCTCGCTGAACTACTACGAGAGCGGCGAGCCGAAGACGGTCTCGCTGACCAAGCCGCTGCGCCTGTACTCGCGCAACGCGATCACCTGGGACGACACGCGCAAGATCGCGAACTTCGTCACCTTCAAGGACGGACCGGTCAAGGACTTCAAGGCCGCGCTCAGCGCCGACCTGAAGAACAAGAAGGCGGCGGCGCTGAACCCGAGCGTGGTGAAGGCGATGAAGATCTGGAACGCGCTCGCCGAGTACGGCGTCAAGTTCGCGCCGAACCCGGCCAACCCGTTCGAGACCGCGCACGACGACCCGAACTTCCCGGTCGACTACACGCAGTACCCGCGCGAGACGCTCAAGCGCAAGACCGGCCAGTGCTCGGACCTGACCTCGCTGTACGCGGCCCTGCTGGAGGACAGCGAGGTCCGCGTCGCGCTGCTCGACTACCCCGGCCACATCACGCTGATGCTGGACACCGAGGCCGAGGACGCCGCCGAGGCGGGCCTGCCCGCGGACCTGCTCGTCGAGCACGACGGGACGATGTGGCTGCCCGTCGAGGTCACCTACGTCGGCAAGCCGTTCGACGAGGCCGTCTCCAAGGCCGCCTACGCGTACAAGGCCGAGGCGGAGAAGGGCCGCGTGAAGGTGATCGACCTGGACAAGACGTTCCAGGAGTACGAGGCGGTCACGATGCCGCCGACCGACTTCGCCCCGGCCTTGCCGGACGCCGCCGCGCTCCAGAAGCGCTACGACGAGCAGGTGGCCGCGCTGGCCAAGCTGCGCTACGAGTTCCTGCGCCGGGCGCTCGGCGAGCAGCTCAAGAAGAACCCGGACGACGCCGACCTGCGCGTCCAGCTCGGCATCGTCGAGCTGCAGTACGGCGACCGCGACGCCGCGACGGCGCAGTTCGTGAAGGTGCTGGAGAAGGACCCGAAGAACGCGGCCGCCCTGAACGACCTGGGCAGCCTGGCGTTCTCCGCGGGCGATTACGCGGGGGCCGAGGAGCGCTTCCTCGCGGCGACCGCGAGCGACGCGGGCGACGGCGACCTCTGGCTGAACCTGGTCAAGACGGCCGCGAAGCTCAAGAAGGCGGACAAGGCGAAGGAGTACGGCGCGAAGGCCGTCGCGCTGGCGCCGTCGTACAAGCCGTTCGTCGAGAGCCTGCTCAACGGACTTTAAAGGAGGGACGAACATGGGCATCAAGATCATCGCCGCGGCGTTCGCCGCGTTCCTGCTCGCCGCGCCCGCGCGCGCCGACGAGGCCAAGCCGGCGCCGACCGCCAAGCAGTCGGTCATGACCTTCTTCAAGCACCTGAAGGAGTCGCTGTCGTCGTCCGCGGTCTCGGGCGAGCGCAAGCGGGGCCGCGTCGGCGCCGTCGCCGCCGTCCGCGGCGCGGACCAGAAGTCCGCCCTCGCCGACCCCAACGAGCCGGTGCTCAAGGGCGACCTGCGCGCCCGCAAGGACAAGGCCGCCGCCGCCGAGGACGCCGAGTTCGCCGCCGCGGTGGACCTGGTCCTGAAGGGCCAGACCGCCGAGGGCGTCGCCGCCCTCGAGGCCTTCAAGACCAAGCACCCGAAGTCGCGCAACCTCGACAAGGTCTCCGAGGCGATCGAGCAGGCCAAGAGCCTGAGCCCCGCCGCTCCGGTCGAGGCCGCGAAGCCCGAGCAGCCCAAGGCCGAGGCCCCGAAGGCCGCCGCCCCCGCGAAGAACTGAGCGCCGGCGCGCCGTGAACGAGCGCCTCCCTCCGGCCCGCGCCGCGCTCGCGGCGTCCGCCGCGTTCCTGGCCGCGGGCTCCCGCTTCGTCGGCCTGACCGGCGCCGGCCACGACGAGGCCGCGCACGCCGTCGTCGCCGCGCGCTGGGTCCTGCCGGGCTTGCGCCCCAACGAGGCGGGCTG
Organism: Elusimicrobiota bacterium; assembly: GCA_016194625.1. The sequence continues at coordinate 2,114 of JACQBB010000080.1, forward strand.
GCTGCCGTGGATGCAGTCGTCGTACATGGGCGCGCTCAAGTCGTGGTTCTTCGCGCCCGTCTTCGCCGTCCTCGGCGTCTCGCTCGACTCGATGCGGGCGGTCACGCTGGGCTTCGGCGCGGCGGCCGCGGCCGGCGCGGCCCTGCTCGCCGGCGAGCTGTACGGCCCGGAGGCGGCTCTGGCCGCGGGCCTGCTCGCCGCCGCCGACCCCGCGCTGGTCCTGGGCGCCAGCCACGACACCGGCCCCGCGGCGTTCGCGGTCGCCGTCAAGCTGTGGGGCCTGTGGCTGTGCGCGCGGCGGCGTCGCGCGCGCCGGGACGGCCGCCGGCGGCCCAGGGCGACAGAAGGGCGGACGCGGCGAGGAACCAGACGAAGTGCGACTTGTCCCAGACGCCCAGGCCGAACAGGACGCCCGCGAGGACGAGC
>JACQBB010000324.1 GCA_016194625.1 Elusimicrobiota bacterium
CCTGCTCGACACCGACGAGGTCTTCGAGGTCCCGTACATGGCCTCGAAGCTCTCCGTCTCGGCGGCCCCCACGCGCATCCTCGACGCCAAGGACCGCGTGATCGCGGAGTTCTCCGTCGAGAAGGGCCAGTACGTCCGCTCCGCCGACGACCTGCCCGCCTACCTCAAGAAGGCCATCGTCGCCAGCGAGGACGCGCACTTCTACGACCACCACGGCATCGACTGGCGCGCGACGGCGCGCGCGGCCGCGGTCACGCTCCTGCGCGTGCGCCGCCAGCAGGGCGGCAGCACGCTGACCCAGCAGCTGGCCAAGCAGATGTTCACGACGCGCAAGAAGACCCTGGGGCGCAAGATCTTCGAGTTCTTCTGCGCGCGCAAGCTCGAGGAGAAGTTCACCAAGGACCAGATCCTGCTGATGTACTTCAACCTGGCCTACTTCGGCCACGGCTGCTTCGGCGTGGAGTCGGCGGCGCGCTACTACTTCGGCAAGCCCGCGTCCGCGCTGGAGGTAGGCGAGGCCGCGATGCTCGTGGGCATCATCCCGAACCCGAACAAGTACTCGCCGCTCGATCGTCCCGAGCTGGCCAAGGCGCGCCTGCGCACGGTGCTCAAGCGCATGGTCAAGAACGGCTTCGTGCCGGATTCGGCGCTCGACCGCATCGAGTCCGAGTTCTGGGCGTCGTTCGAGCGCCGCCTGAGGACGCGCGAGGTCTCGTTCTGGCGCACGCGCGTCAACGAGGCGCCCTACGTCGTCGAGTTCGTGCGCCGCCAGATGCTGAAGAGCGTCACCAAGGAGCGCCTGCTCAAGGGCGGCCTGACGATCCGCACGACCTTCGACCTGGACGCGCAGAAGGGCGCGCAGGACGCGCTCGCCGAGCGCCTGGCCAAGGAGAACGACCCCGACGCCGAGCCCGACGAGGACGGCGAGCCCGCCGGCAAGCGCGGTCCCGTCGAGGGGGCGCTCGTCGCCCTGCGCCCGGCCGACGGCGCCCTGCTCGCGCTGGTCGGCGGCTCCGGCTTTTCGTTCCAGAACCAGCTCGACCGCGCGATGGACGGCCGCCGCCTGATGGGCTCGTCGGTGAAGCCTTATGTGTATTCCGTCGCGTTCGAGAGCGGCAAGGCCGCCCCGGAGACGAAGTACCTGGACGCGCCGATCACCTTCCCGCTGCCCGGCGGCCGCAAGTGGTCGCCGCACAACTACGGCAACAAGTACTTCGGCGAGGTGCGCCTGGACTTCGCGCTGTGGAAGTCGCTGAACTCGGTCGCGATCAAGCTGCTCAAGGACGTCGACATCGACGCGGTGCGCTCCGCCCTGTCGCTCGGGACCGGCGTCCCGCTGGACCGCTTCCCGCGCAACCTGTCGCTCGCGCTGGGCACCGCCGACCTGGCGCCGGTGCAGATGGCCCAGGCCTTCGCCGTCTTCGCCAACGGCGGGCACGCGGTGCGCGCGTGGTGGCTGCGCGGCGTCGAGGACCGCGACGGCAAGACCATCATCCCCGGCCTGGAGCCCAAGGACCCCGGCCCCGTCGTGTTCAAGCCCGAGACGGTCAAGACGATGGTCACGGTCATGAAGGGCGTCCTCGGCCCCGAGGGCTCGGCCTACTCCTCGGCCCGCAAGACCGGCTTCAACATCCCCGCCGCCGGCAAGACCGGCACCACCAACGAGTACCGCGACGCCTGGTTCTCCGGCGTCACCCCCGACCTGGCCGCCTCCGTCTGGCTCGGCCACGACGACGGCGTCCCCATGTCCCCCGGCAAAGCCGGCGGCGCCATCTCCGCCCCCGTCTGGATGCGTTTCGTGAAGTCCTACTACCTGTCCCGGCCGACGAAGGATTTTTGAGGGTCAGGCCTTAACTTATTTGACTTGTTGCGTTAATGCGCGACTGACGATGGTCAGCGAAACTTTCAGATGCCGAGCGATATCGGTCGGTCGATGACCGAGTCTCGATGCCGATAGTGAAATCGCCCGCCGAACCTGACTGACGGGCCTTCGTCGGGAACCCGACAGTACTTCGCCGGGTTCGATGCCATACCTTCCCGATACATTCCGGACGATTTCGTCCATTGAGGCTGACGGACGATCTTCGGTTCTCAGGAGATCCGGCGGGATTTCTGCATCAAGGGACGGCCAGGGTTCGAAGTCTTGATTTGAGAGGCAAGACTCGGGCTCGACCGGCCAATGACCGCGCACGCTTTCCGGAAGGAGGCCGTTTTCGACTAGCCAGGGTTGAGGATTCAAACTCGACCAGGGCCAATCCGCCGCCGTGCTCCTCAGGCCGGCTCGTACGGGATTCTCATGGATATATTTGACCAGGCGGGCCAGATACAATTCATCAGTGCACAGAAATGCTTTGTAACGCGCCTGGAAGAGATGTCCTTCCCGATCATGTCGGGCGTTGAAAGTTAGAGAGTACTTCGTGAGTATCCGGTGCATTATCCTGCTGAGCGGCGTGCTGGGAGTCCGGATCGCGAGGTGGAAATGGTTCCCCATCAAACAGTAAGCGAACAGTTGGAAGGGGAGCTGACGGTGGACTTCGGCTAAGACGCTCAGGAACAACAAGCGATCGTCATCATCGACGAAGACCTCGCGTCCGTCGACGCCGCGGGCCATCGCATGATAGGTCGCACCGGGATAATGTATTCTTGGGGGCCGAGGCATGCTTTCATACGTTTTCCCTAGGCAAATTGTTCCCATGCGCCGAATAAGTCAAATAAGTTTAGGCCTGACCCTCCTCATAATCGCATGCGGCCCCACTCGGGAAGTGGAGCCGAACTACAGCTATCAGCAGGCGACGGCGCTCAAGCCGGGGGCGACGGGCGTGGGGACGATGAAGAACGCCAAGGAGCCGCATTGGTGGCGGATCGACGCGACGGCGGAGGGCGTGCTGTCGGCGTACGATAAGGACCGGCGCGAGCTGATCCGCGTCGACGAGACGACGACGGGCGGGGACGAGCAGATGCCCTCGCTGGGCGTCTCGCCCGGGGTGTACTACCTGACGGTCGCCAACAAGAACCCGACGGCCAACAACCCGACGCAGGAGTACAAGCTCGTCACCAAGTTCGACGCCGCCAAGGGCCGCGAGCGCCAGCCGGACTACTCGTCGCTGAGCGCGCAGCCGCTGGAGGCGGGCGGCACGGTGCGCGGATGGTACTGGCCGACGCGCAACCTCCTCATCGACGACCCCGCGGCGCAGGGCGTCGACCACTGGTTCTCCGTGGACGTGCAGAAGCAGGGGCTGTTCCTGCTGAACGTGGACGTGTCCGAGGTCCCCAAGGTGGACCCGATCCTCGAGGTGTACGACACGAACGCGTACAAGCTGACCTCGGTGGACCAGGGCGGCGTCGGCGAGGGGGAGAGCCTGCGCAGCTTCGGCGTGCGCGGCCCGGCGAAGTACTTCCTGCGCCTGCGCTCGAAGTACGACAACGCCGGCAACCCCGACGCGCCGTTCGACCTGATGACGGAGCTGCTCCCGTACCAGGGGCGCACCGAGTTCGAGCCGAACAACCAGCGCGCCGACGCGACCCCGTTCGAGCTGGACTCGATCCAGGGGACGATCTCGCCGGCCGGCGACTCGGACTGGTACAAGGTCTCCGTCGGCACCGATTCCAAGTTCATCCTGCGCGCCGACGTGACCGGCGTGCCGGGCATGGAGCTGACGCTGGCGCTCAAGGACTCGTTCGGCAACGACCTGGCCGCCGTGGACAACGCGGGCAAGGAGGCTCCGCAGGTGCTCACCGGCTGGGGCGCGACCAAGGGCGACTATTATCTCGTCGTGGCCGAGAAGACCGGCAAGAAGGCCGACGCGCGCAGCCCGTACACGCTGAGCAGGAAGCTGATCCCGTGGCAGGCGGGCCTGGAGTGGGAGCCTAACGACTCGACGGCGACCGTCCAGGGCCTCAAGGTCGGCGACTCGGTGGACGGCTACTTCGCCCCGAAGGGCGACCAGGACTGGTACGAGTTCAACGTGTACCAGAAGGGCGTCTACGAGCTGGAGCTGACCGGCGTCATCAACGCCGCCCCGACGGTCACGCTCTTCGACCAGGAATACAAGGAGCTCGCCTCCGCCGCGGCCGCCAAGCCCGGAGAGCCCGTGGTCCTGTCGCGCGAGCTGGATCGCGGCACCTACGACGTGCGCCTGCGGCCGTCCGACCCCGCGCAGAACAACGTGCGCGACAAGTACTCGTTCCGGGTGAGGGTCAAGTGAGGCCGGCCTCGCTGGCGCTGGCGTCCGCGCTGGCGTTCGCGGCTTGCGCGCCCGGCCGCGGCGCGGCTCCCGCCGGCCCCGCGCAGGCGGGAGAGTCCGTCGAGGCCCCCAAGCGCCCGCGCTTCGAGGAGCCGCCCGAGGTCAAGGACCCGAACTTCATCCTGGTGGTGTCGGAGACGGTCCCCAACCCCGACGACGACGGGATCTCCTACACGAAGGTGTTCGTCGACGGCAAGGAGGCCGGCAAGACCGGCGTCGGCCGCAAGGCCGACGAGCGCACGCTCAAGCTGAAGCTTCCCATCGGCAACCAGCCGGTGCGCCTGGAGCATTGGGTCCTGCCGGGCGTCGGCGAGTGGACCCGCCTGGACGACGCGCTGCAGCCGCGCGAGCGCTTCGTCCGCGTCGAGGAAGGCACCGTCGCCCGCCTCGAGCTGCGCTTCGCCGAGGGCGAGGCGTCCAACACCCTCACGCTGAGCCGCGTCCCCGCGCCCGCGCCTTAGCGCGGCCTCGGCTTCAGGGCCAGGCCCGCGCGTCCGTTCTTCTTGCGCGCCCCGTCGCGCGCCGCCAGGCGCTTCTCGAGCAGGGCGTTCTCGGCCAGCGCCGTGCGCACCGCCGGGTCGTCCGGGGCCAGCGCCGCGGCGCGGGCCGCGGCGGCCTCCGCGGTCTCCAGATCTCCGGCGACGCGCGCGGCCTCGCACCAGGCGACCAGGTCGGCCACCCGCTCCGGGGTCCGCGCGGCCTGCAGGCTGCGCTCGCGCGCGGCGTCCGCCAGTTCGCCCAGCGCCGCGTAGGCCTCGGCGCGGCGCGCGTGGACGCGGCCGTGCTCGGGGGCGACCGCGTCCAGGCGCGCGTAGAACTCCAGCGCCTCGCGGGGGCGGCCCAGGTCGGCGGCGGCCTTGCCGCGCAGATAAAGGGAGGGCGCGTAGACCGCGGCCCCGGGCCACACGCGGCCGGCGGACGCCAGCGCGTCCGCGGGGCGCCCGGCGCGCGACTCGGCGACGGCGCGGTTGAAGCTGACGTCGGAGGACAGCCACAACCCGGGCCAGACCGCGAGCGCGGCGAAGGCCAGGAACGCGGGGCCCTGCAGAAGGCGGCGCGCCTCGGCTCCCGCGGGGATGGGCAAGGTCCGCCCCAGCGCGCGCGGTCGCGACAGGGGCGACAGGCCCGCGGCCAGCCCGCCCGCGGCCCAGGCCAGGAACGCGCCCGCGCCCGCCGCCGGCAGAAGGCCGAACGCGCCGGAGACGGCGGTCGCGGCGAAGGCGCAGGCGAAGGCCGCGGCGAAGCCGGCCTC
>JACQBB010000081.1 GCA_016194625.1 Elusimicrobiota bacterium
CGTGTGCGCTCATAAGGAATGTAAGAAGATGATAGCACGGAATCCGGGCGTTTTGGTAATATCCCGGGGTCCGCGCCGCGCCCTTTTCAAGCACCCGGAGGAAGCAACAGCCATGATCGACACCTCGCAGTTCAAGAACGGTCTCGTCTTCGAGGACGAGGGCCAGATCGTCCAGATCATCTCGTACCAGCACCACCGCAAGTCCCAGTCCGCCGCCGTGTACCGCACGACCCTGCGCAACCTGGCGACCAACGCCGTCATGGAGCGCTCCTACGCCTCCGGCACCAAGTTCCGCGAGGTCCCGGTCACCAAGCGCGAGAAGATCTACTCCTACGACGAAGGCCCCATGGCCGTGTTCATGGACAACGAGACCTACGAGCAGGTCTCCTACCCGAAGGAGCTCCTCGGCGACCAGGCCAAGTTCCTGCACGAGAACATGGAGGTCCTGGGCGTGTACGTGGACGGCAAGCTCACCTCGATCGAGCTCCCGGCCAACGTCGTCCTGACCGTCACCAACAGCGAGCCCGGCGTGAAGGGCGACTCCGTCTCCAACATGAACAAGAAGGCGACCCTCGAGACCGGCCTGGAGATCTCGGTCCCCCTGTTCGTCAAGGAAGGCGACCGCATCCGCGTCGACACCCGCAACAGCCAATACATCGAGCGCGTGAAAGAATAGGAACAGGGTCAGGCCTAAACTTATTTGACTTATTCCGTTCCGAAATAAGTCAAATAAGTTTAGGCCTGACCCTCCTCGTATGATCAAAGGCGTCATCTTCGACATCGACAACACGCTGACCGACTTCATGAAGATGAAGCGGGCGGCGGTGGACGCCGCCGTGGAGGGGATGATCGACGCGGGTCTGCCCGGCTCGAAGGACGCGCTGGTCACCGAGGTCTTCGACGTGTACTGGAAGGAAGGCATCGAGGACCAGAAGATCTTCGACAAGATCCTGAAGGCGAAGCTCGGCAAGGTCGACTACAAGATACTGGCCGGCGGCATCCTGGCCTATCGGCGCGCCAAGAACGGCACGATGGTGCTGTACCCGCGCGTCACCTCCACGCTGATCGACCTGATGAAGATGGGCATCAAGCGCACCGTCATCTCCGACGCGCCGAAGATGGAGGTCTGGCTGCGCATCGTCGGCCTGGGCCTGCACCACTACTTCGACGAGATCATCACCTCCGAGGACTTCGGCGTCAAGAAGCCCGACCCGAAGCCTTACCGCCGCGCGCTGGAAGTGCTGGGCACCAAGCCCGAGGAGACCCTCATGGTGGGCGACTGGCCGGACCGCGACATCAAGGGCGCCAAGGGCGTGGGCATCCGCACCGCCTGGGCCAAGTACGGCGACACCTTCGGGACCAAGGAGTCCGGCGCGGAGTTCGTGCTGAGCGACATCCACGACGTCGTGGACATCATCCGCAAGGAGAACGGCGTTGCGGCGCTCTGAGCTGGCCGCCGCGCTGCTCCTCGCCTCCGTCCTCGCCGTTCCCGCGCGCGCCTTGCGCGTGGAGACGGTCTCCCTGAAACGATCGGCCGACGGCGTCAGCCGCCCGGTCGAGGTCGTTTCCGAGCGCGCGATGGTCCGCTTCTCGACCGACGCCGCTCCCGCGAACCGCGCCGCCGTCCTGGGCGCCGTCGGCGCGCGGATCAATCAGGAGTTCCCGGCGCTGGGCTGGACCGTCGTCGGCCTGCCCCCGGGACTGCCCGTGGCGACGGCGCTCGGCCGGCTGCGGACCCTGCCGGGCGTCCTCGCCGTGGAGCCCGACTACGCGTATCGTCCCGTCCGCACGCCCAACGACCCGTCCGTGAACTCCGAGTACCAGCTCTCCAAGGTGGACGCGTTCGGCGCTTGGGAGTACGAGGTCGGGACCTCGTGCCGGACCACCATCGCCGTCATCGACGCGGGCATCGACGCGACGCAGACGGACCTGTCCGGCAAGATGACCGGGCTGGCCCACCAGTTCTGCGACCCGGGCGCCGACAAGGTCCTCGGGACCGACGATGTCGCCTGCACGCCGGTCGCCGCGACGCCCGCGTGCAACCACGCCACCCACGTCGCGGGCGTGGCGGCCGCGACGACCGACAACGGCGCGCAGGTCGCCGGCATGTCGTGGGGCGCCCAGCTCCTCTCGCTGAAGGTGTTCCGCGACGCCGACTGCAACATGGACTGCTCGGACAACGCCGGCCAGTGCGCCACCGACGACCAGGCGATCGCCAACGCGCTCGCTTTCGCGGTCGCGAGGCAGAACACCGCCGCCTACGGGCACATCGTCGCCAACCTGAGCCTGGGCGGCACCGGCGCGTGCGCCGGCGTCGTGCAGACGGCCGTCAACAACGCGCTCGCGGCCGGCATCCCGGTCGTCGCCGCGGCCGGCAACGACGGTTCCGCGGTGAACTCCCCCGGGAACTGCGCCGGCGTCATCGTGATGGGCGCGTCCGACGCCAGCGACAACGTGACCTCGTTCTCCTCCCGCGGAGCCGAGATGGCCAGCAACGGCTTGGTCGCGCCGGGCTCCTTCGTGGTGACCACCGACGTCGGGAACAAGACGACCACCGCCAGCGGCACCTCGTTCTCGTCGCCGATGGGCGCGGGCCTGGCGGCGCTGATCCTGTCGGCCAAGCCGACGGCCGTCGTCAACGGCACCCAGAACGACGTGAAGACCTGGATGCGCGCGGGCGCGCAGGACGTCGGCCAGTCGTCGACGGTGCAGGGCGCGGGGCGCATGAACGCCTACCGCTCGCTGCGCCTGGCGGTGAAGGGGACGCTCGCGGGCTTCGACGGCGAGCAGAAGCCGATCGCGTTCCCGAACCCGTTCCGCATCTCGCAGTCGCCGATGGTCAGCTTCGCGATCCCGCCGGGCCTGTCGGGCTCGGGGCTGTCGCTGAAGATCTACACGGTGGACGGCGGCTTCGTGCGCGAGCTGAACTCGCTGGTCTGGGACGGCAAGAACGCCGAGGGGACCTTGGTCGCCAGCGGCACCTACGTGTTCGTGGTCAAGACCAGCAAGGGCGAGTCGCGCGGCCGCATGGCGGTGATCCGGTGACCGACGGGCTCTTCGTCGCGACGACGGGCGGGCGCACGCTCGCCGCGCGCGTGACGAAGGCCGACGACGCGGCGTCGCGCTCGAAGGGCCTGCTCGGCCGCGAGTCGCTGGACGCGGACGAGGGGATGTGGATCGTGCCGTGCCCGATGATCCACACCTTCTTCATGAAGTTCTCCATCGACGTCCTGTTCTTGAAGCGCGACCTGTCGGTCGCGCGCGTGATCGAGGACCTGAAGCCGTGGCGCCTGTCGCCGTGGGTGCTGTCGGCGCACAGCGTCCTCGAACTCAAGGGCGGGTCCCTGCGCGGCTCCGTGCGCGCCGGCGACCGCCTGGAGATGAGGCCCGCATGAACCCGACCGAGACGCAGGCTCCGCAGTTCGTCACGCCCTCCGGCATCGAGATCGCGCGCTACTACGGCCCCGAGACGGCCGCCGCGCCCGAGCTGGGCGCGGCCGGCGCCTATCCGTTCACGCGCGGCATCCAGAAGACGATGTACCGCGGCCGGCTGTGGACGATGCGCCAGTACGCGGGCTTCGGCTCCGCCGCGCAGACGAACGCGCGCTTCCGCTTCCTGCTGGAGCAGGGCCAGACCGGGCTGTCCACCGCCTTCGACCTGCCGACCCAGATCGGCCTGGACGCCGACGACCCCAAGGCGAAAGGGGAGGTCGGCCGCGTCGGCGTGCACGTCGGCACCATCGACGACATGGAGACGCTGTTCGACTCCATACCGCTCGACCAGGTCTCGACCTCGCTGACGATCAACGCGACCGCGTCGGTCCTGCTCGCGTTCTACGTGGCCGTGGCCAGGAAGCGCGGCGTCGCGCCGGCCCTGCTCAAGGGCACTTTGCAGAACGACATCCTCAAGGAGTTCGTCGCGCGCGGCACGTGGATCTATCCGGTCGATCCGTCGCTTCGTCTGGTCGGCGACCTCATCGAGTACTCGGCGCGCCGGTACCCGCGCTCGAATCCGGTGTCGGTGTGCGGCTATCACATCCGCGAGGCGGGCTGCACGACCGCGCAGGAGATGGCGTACGGACTCGCGATCGCCGCTGCCAGACCGGCACCGATCCTCTCCGGTGTCGTGACACACCAAATCCAGACGTGCGTGTCGAGGAGAAGTCTCATTCTTCCCCGGCTTCCC